>JANONO010000118.1:0-15694 GCA_031420875.1 Gallionellaceae bacterium
GTGAGGTCTAACCGCTTACGCGGCTAAAGCGTACGTTTCGTCGTTTGCGACTATTGGTTTTTCGGTTGTATTTACGAGGTGCTCCGACCCTCGGTATGCCCTACACTGCTTTGCAACCCACGTCGAAGCCAGGTCGCCCCCTTTGCTACATTACTTTTACAATTTAGGAGATTGTAGCAGACTCAGAGGGTGAGCAAGTTCAGAAGTTCCGTTGGTCGGTTGATACTGCCGTGTGCGTTCCAATTTTCGATGGAGACATCATCGCTGACATAACCGTAGTTGGCAATGATGCCGCGCATCCCGGCGGCGTTGGCGACTTGCATGTCGCGAATGTCATCGCCGAGGTAGAGACATTGTGCGGGTGAAACGCCGATGATTTCACAGGCTTTGAGCAACGGTTCAGGATGAGGTTTGGCACTGGCATAGGTATCACCGCTAATCAAGCAAGCAGCACGGCCAGCATAACCCAATGCCTTCATCAACGGTACGGTGAAGCGGTGCGGCTTGTTGGTGACGATGCCCCACTTGATGTTGCGCCGTTCCAGTTCATCAATTAACTCTGCCGTGTTGGCAAATAATTTTGTGTGTATACAGATATTTCGGGCGTAGTAGTCGAGGAAGATGTCGCGCAGAGCGTTGTAGTCCGGCGCATCCGGTTCAATATCAAAGCCCACCTTGAGCAGGCCGCGTGAGCCATGCGAGGCTTGCGGGCGCAATACTTCAAGTGACAGCGGCGACAGGTGGCGTGTGGCGCGGACGTGGTTGAGCGCGGCGGCAAGATCAGGCGCGGTGTCTGCAAAGGTGCCGTCGAGGTCAAATAGAACTGCTTTTATCATTGCTGAATATTCTGATAAATTAGGCGAAAGCACGCGAATAATTGAGTCAGTGAGATTTCTGGGTTCATTTATTAAAATTAGTATAAAATTAAAACGTGGTCTAACGCATTATTTTACTGGATCACATTTAGAAGTCTGATGCTTAACTTAAACCTAAGGGGACTCACCATGAACCGCAATCGTAATTCAATCCGTAAAGCTGGAAAAATGTGGCTGGTTGGTATAGCTAGTATAGTCGGTAGCTGCTTTATGCTACCTGCACAAGCAGCAGAAGCAGACGTAACCTTTACCTTAACAGGCACCTATATGCCATATCCAGGCGCCAAAAATAAAGGCCCTACTGCTTGGAACTACACTATACACAATAACGGTCCAGATGCCGCAACCAACGTCACTGTGCATAGTGCAGTGATATCCCCCGATGATATTTTTGGCCCTTTTTTTGGTGTTTCTCTTGACCCTAACCTAGGTAGTTGCACAGTTAACTTTCATATCTTTACTTGCAACTTGATTACATTGGCGAGTGGTGCAACAGTAACAATCTCCGCCACATCATCGACCCCAGGGCTTGTCTTTAATTCCTACACTACGATCAATTCGTCCTTTGTTACGAACAATACTAGCGGGATGATTGTCGTGGATGCCGCAAAAGTGAGTGTTCGTGCCAACTAAGTTGACATGACTCAACTAGCCTCAATGGAACGCGTCCCGATTATCGGGGCGCGTTTCTGTTTTATGTAAGCTGCAAAAAATCAATGAAAATCAACAGAATTCGATTGATTTATAGCTTTTAAAATGCTTTACCCACCTTGGCTTTGGGTTTGACCTAAGTCACGCCGACAAGCAATCAGGTAATTCACATCCGCACCCTTGCCCAGCGAATACGCCTTGTTCAGCGGGTTATAGCTCATGCCTATTATATCGGTCACACTCAAACCTGCATTGCGACACGACTGCGCCAGTTCCGATGGTTTAATAAATTTGTTGGCACAACACACTCACACATTTACACACACATTTATACAATCATGGGCTATCCTCAAGTTGAAGGCTATCAGTCCCGCCAAAATTTGTATCCATGCCTTCCAGCCCCAATCCCAGCATAACCATCGCTGCAATGCAGGCGTGAAGGATGGAATGGGCGTGGTGTAAAAGATGGTTTGATGTATTCATGATTTTCTCCTTTGTTAGTTGCTGCGCCATCCCCAGGACGGCGCAGCACGGTTGCCAACTAAGCGATTTCCTTTATATTCACACCCAAGCCTGCCGCGACACCTGCCCCATAGGCTGGGTCGGCCTTACAGAAATGTTTCAACTGCCGCACCTGGATGAATTTCGGTACACCTTGCATGGCTCCAACCAGATTGCCGATGAGTTGTCGTTTCTGATCTTCGTTCATCAGGCGAAATAAATTGCCGGCCTGGGTGTAGTCATCGTTTTCGGCACGATGGTCATAGCGATCAGCATCACCGGAAATTTTTAACGGCGGCTCTTTATATTTCACATCATCTACCGGCCCGTCAAAGCTGTTGGGCTGGTAGTTGACGGCACTGCCCGCATTGCCGTCAAAGCGTGTTTGCCCGTCGCGCTGGTAGTGATGCACCGGGCAGTGTGGCTTGTTTACTTCCAGTGCAGCATAGTTCACGCCGATGCGGTAACGATGTGCATCCGGGTAGGAAAGTAAACGGGCTTGCAGCACCTTGTCCGGTGAAGCACCCATGCCGGGGGGCATGTTGCCCGGCTCAAACGCTGCCTGCTCGACTTCGGCAAAATAATTCTGTGGGTTGCGATTCAATTCTAATATGCCGACTTCAACCAAAGGATAATCCTTGTGCGGCCATACTTTGGTCAAGTCAAAGGGGTTAATGGCATAGGTTTCAGCTTCAAGTTCCGGCATGACCTGAACCATCACCCGCCACTTGGGGAAATCGCCTCGATCAATAGCGGCAAACAAATCACGGCGGTGGTAATCCAGATCTTCTCCGGCGATCTTGTTGGCTTCCGCTTGCGTCATCGTTTTGATCCCTTGCATGGTTTTGAAATGCCACTTCACCCAGAAACGCTCACCATTTTTATTCCACAAGCTGAATGTGTGCGATGAGTAGCCGTTCATGTTGCGCAATGTGGCAGGAATGCCGCGATCAGAAAACAACGTGGTGATTTGATGCAAAGATTCTGGAGAAAGACTCCAGTAGTCCCACTGCATGGTGCCATCACGCATACCGGTTTGCGGGTGGCGCTTCTGCGAGTGGATGAAATCCGAGAATTTGAGCGGGTCACGGATAAAGAACACCGGCGTGTTATTGCCGACCATATCCCAATTCCCTTCTTCAGTATAGAACTTTACCGCGAACCCGCGCGGGTCGCGGGCGGTATCGGGTGAGCCTAGCTCACCCGCCACGGTTGAAAACCGGACAAAGGTCTGGCATGCGTTGCCTGTCTTTGAAAAGATTTTGGCACAGGTGTATCGAGAAATATCTCCAGTAATTGTGAAGATGCCATATGCTCCCGTGCCCTTCGCGTGCACAACTCTTTCCGGCACACGCTCGCGGTTGAAGTGCGCCATTTTTTCCATCAGTTGATAATCTGCCATCAACACCGGGCCGCGCGAGCCTGCTGTGAGGCTATTCTGGTTGTCACCGACCGGATTTCCTGCAGCCGTTGTCATAACTGGACATTTATTCATGATTTACTCCTTAAGTAAGGGTTACGTGGTTCATTGCCACGGAACACAATTTAGGCTTAATTGGTTAATAAATCTAATTGATTATTTATTCCATAATGATTTATTATATAAATCATTATGGAGGGGCTGGCATGACACTCAGTGAGTTACGTTACATCGTCGCCGTTGCACAGGAGCTCAATTTTCGCCGCGCCGCAGAGAAGGTTTTTATCAGCCAGCCTGCGTTATCTCTGGCAATTCAAAAGCTGGAAGAGGAGCTGGGGGTGAAAATTTTCGAGCGAGTCAGGAAGGAAGTTGCAGTAACGCTCCTTGGTATCCAGATTGTGGAGCAGGCGCAACGCACCCTTGAATCGGCTGCGCGCATCCGTGAAATTGCCTCGCAGGGCAGCGACCAGATGGCCGACGTGTTGCGTGTCGGCATGATCTATAGTGTTGGCCCTTATTTGTTGCCCGAGTTGATTCCTGTGCTGAAGAAATTGGCATCCCAAATGCCGCTGGAAGTGGAGGAGAATATCACGGTGAATTTGGAAGCATTGCTACGCAACGGTAAACTGGATGCGATTATCATCGCGCTGCCTTTTGGTGATACAGGCATAGAGACGCAAGCACTGTATGACGAACCGTTTGAGGTGGTGGTCGGTGCCGATCACCGCTGGGCAAATCGCCGCAGCATCAAGCCGCAGGAGCTAGCAGCGGAAAAAGTGCTGTTGCTTGACTCCGAACATTGTTTCAGCAATCAGGTGACCGAAGCCTGCCCCGATCTTGAACGAAAGGGTCGGGAAATTCAGCAAGGGACTTCACTCGAGACTATACGCAACATGGCTGCTTCCGGTTTGGGCATCACTGTGTTGCCCGCATCGGCAAACAGCGCGCGCTATCGGAGCCGCTTGCTGAATGTAATTGCGTTTACCAACCCCGCACCATCGCGGCGTATTGCGTTGGCATGGCGCAAAGGCTTTGCTCGCCCACAAGCCATAGCAAAGCTTGCGTTGGCCATCGCGCAGTCCAAGCTGCACGGAGTCAGGCATTTGCCCTGAAATGGATCACGTCTGCTTTTCTGTTTACAGCGAGAGTAGATTGCAGCCAGTTAATTCCGACAGCAGGAAATCATGTAATTGACGTCGGTATCTTTACCCAACGAATACACCTTGCTCAGTGGGTTGTAGTTCATGCCAATGACATCGGCCACAGTTAAACCTGCATTGCGACACGACTGCGCCAGTTCCGATGGTTTGATAAATTTGGCGTAATCATGTGTGCCGCGCGGCAACATGTTCAGCACATATTCCGCACCGATCACGGCCAACAAATAAGATTTTGGATTGCGGTTGAGCGTAGAAAAGAACACATGGCCGCCCGGCTTGACCAACTTTGCGCAAGCAAGCACGATGCTGTGTGGGTCAGGCACATGTTCCAGCATTTCGAGACAAGTGACGACATCATAGTGGCCGGGCTGTTCGGCGGCCAAATTTTCCACGGCAATCTTGCGGTAATCCACTTTTTGACCACTTTCTAGTAGATGTAGCTTGGCGACTTGCAGTGCCTTGTCGCCGAGGTCTATGCCGGTAACATGCGCGCCCAATGCGGCCATGCTCTCAGACAAAATACCGCCGCCGCAACCGACATCGAGCACGGTCTTGCTGGATAGTGGCACGGTGCGATTGATGTAGTCCAAGCGTAGCGGGTTGATTTCATGCAGCGGTTTGAATTCGCTGTTGCGATCCCACCAGCGATGAGCAAGCTGACTGAATTTTTCTAGTTCAATTGGATCGGCGTTGGTCACGACTGCCTTTGCTATCTGCTTTACGCCAACCAGAAATATCGAGCGCAGTTCCAAAAATCGGCGGCATTTGCGTGAACTGCACTAGTGCATAAGCGGCAGTTGGCTGCATGTGAATGCAAACCATTTTTATGTTAATGGTATGTAGGGCACGCGCCAGCTTGTTCAACCAAGCGTAATAGACCGGATCTATGATGACCTGCTCGGCTAAATCGTAATACAGGCGCGTGGCCTTGGCATACTGAAGACGAGTAATAAGACTTCGAATCAGCGTACCTTGATCGTGAATATTCAGCCCGCGCGACGGCTCCAGCAGATAATCTTCGCTGCCAATTTGGGTCAGGTGTAGGCCCGGTATAGTCATTAGTCAGATTTATGACTGACGTGGATACCCATGCGGCTGAACGCTTCTTTCAAGCCATCGGATAAGCTGGCACGAGTGGTGACATCGCTCAGGTCTATATTCAGACTGACCAAGGCGCGCGCAATTTCCGGTTGAATGCCGGTAATGATGGCATCGGAACCCATTAACTGCACGGCTCGTACAATCTGGATCAAATGCTGAGAAACCATAGAGTCTATATTTTTTACCCCGGTTAAATCCATCACCACAGCGGTAGCATGATCTTTGGCAATACGATTGAGCAACGCTTCCATGACCAGCATGGTGCGGTTGGAATCTAGTGTGCCTATGATAGGCAGCGTCAACACACCATCCCAGATTTCGGAGATAGGGGTGGATGTTTCGCGTAGCTCGGCTTCCTGAGCATGCAGCGCACGTTCTTTTTCTTCGAGATAGGAGCGAAAAATGGCCATAATGAGCTCATCAAATATGCCCGTAAAATATAGCAATACCGAGCGTGATTGACTAAAGGCAATACCACTGTCTTTCTCTAAGGCATCCGACAAAGTGTGTTGTAGGCTTTGCGTGTAACGCACTACATCCTCAACATTTCCTCCACGCAAGAGTATTTTTTTAGACAAGCCCGCAAAAAACATTTCCAAGCCATGAAACTCTGGCGAGCCTTTATTGGAGGGGTCAACAGACCCCAGCAATGCCGTCATCAGGCTCAAAAATTCATGGCTGAAATCCGCCACATCGTCATAATCCAACAACCGGTTGTTGCCGCAAAAAAACTTTCTACCCGGCTCCTCTAGTGCCGCAGAAATGTTGCCAATTTTCAGATTAAATAGCGCAAGCAGTTTTTCGCTAAAGCCATTTTGTTGCATCGGTTTACTCTTCTTCGCCATGTTTACCCCTTTATATATTTACTTAAATAGTTGAAACAAAAATAGACTGATCGTCCGAAATTCTACCCATGATATTCCCCAGCGTATAGGCAATCATCTGTGGCGGCTGATTAAATAAGCCAACAAAATTCACGCTATCCAAGTTGCGGCGGATGCCATCGCTGGCGGTTATTATCACGCATTTTTTACCAAAATTAGCATGGAACGGCATGATTGATCTATGTTCCCGCCCTAAAATTCCGGGCGCAAAGGCAATGCTTGATAGCTGCTCTTGATCATAAAGGTGGGCGTGCATGTCGCCCACACCGAGAAGCTGTACAGTTTTTCGAGTTAAGTCCATTTCGCCAGCAATACCAACCGCTCCACGAGAACCGACCAATTGCCGATCCACAGCAGCCAGAATTCCGCTAGGAAGGTCATGGCGAATCAAATGGACAGCAAGGTTGTCGGTTGCTGCCTGCGCTTTTGCGCCATGTCCCAAGCCATCAAGATGCAACCAGTGCAACTTCTTGCCCGTGTGATGCAAATAAATCCGGTCGCCGTTGTGTTGATTATTTGCAAGTGAATTGGAATACAAGCCGACTTTAAATCCGGGTAATGGGTCTTTGCTGGCCTCGCCCTTGCCGTTGTCCACATAAAAACGCGACAAAAAAATTGCTCCACTCCATTTCTTTTCATGGCCCGCACTTTCCTGCTGGGTATAGGTAAAAGATTCGTCACTCAAGCGGCGTATAGCCCCCAACCCTTTGCCTAGCGTGTTGGTGGTGGAGTAACCATCTTTCTCTGCCAGATGCAGATTGGTGATGCCGGGGCCGTAATCCAACGCCAGAATATCCAGTATCGAACCTGGCTGCTGCCACAATTGAAGCGTGCCGCGTGCGCCTGCATGTTTGATTTGGTTGCTAACCATTTCTGACGCGACCAATAACATGCTTTCCTTTTTAAGATCAGAAATGCCGAGGCGTTGGGCAATGGCTGAAAGCTTAGAGCGCAACAGGATAAGGGTGCTTTTATTTTGAGCCGGGCTGTTATACAGCAGCTTGCAGTCGGTCGAGCTATCAAAAATTTTATCCACGGGTGGTTGGCACTTTTTTTCTCATGTTGGCAGTCCGAACCGATATTGGCTTAGTTGTGCGCGAAGTAACGCGAGGACAAGGAGGAATCTTATTGCCGGTAAATTCAACCAGCCGGCTGCTCTTGGTGGGTGAGATTTTTGGACAGATATGAATGCAGTCGCTGCCATTTGGCAGCAAACAGAGATCAACCATGATGCGGCCACGACCTTGATGCTTGGCTTCATACAATGCCTTATCCGCACGATGGATAAATTCACTCAGGGAGAGACCGTCCGGGGTGTTGCGGTTGATGTCGGTGATGCCGATGCTGACTTTGTTTTCCATCATCTTCAAAACTTGGTTGGCCTTGTCGCACGCCAAGTGATAATCAGCAAACATCACAATGGCGAATTCATCTCCGCCAAAGCGAAAGGCAAAATCCACCTCTTCACGGATGACGCTACGCAGAACATCAGCCATTTTATTAAGAAAAGTGTCGCCAAACTGATGACCAAATTCGTCATTAATCATTTTAAAATGATCTATGTCAAACAACACAAGTGAAAGCGGAGCGTTTTTTTGGCGCATGGCATGATGAAAAGCGCGGCTCAGCTTCTCATCAAAGGCACGGCGATTAAATAGCCCGGTGAGCGGATCGGTTTCTGCTTGGTGCATGGATTCATGCAGCTCTGCCTGGCGCGTTCTCAGGCTTTTTTGTAGCGCTTCCAACTCCTTCTCGGTTCGTGAGCGAACTTCATCGAGGTGGCGCTTCATTTCAGCGTTACGCTGTAAAAGAATAGTGGGATCGGTCGAGGCGGTTGAATTTTGCAAATGGAGTTGTAACTGCAAAACGACTTCCTGTAACGGCAACTGGTTCAAGTTGGCAATGTTGACTTGCTGCTCCCCCCACTTAACCAGCAAGCGCTTGTCATCCAGAAACAGGCTCGCTGACAATGGATAGCCGGTTGCGGCTCCTGCGCTACGCAGTTTTTCCATCAGATTGAGCGAAGCAGCGGATGCGGAAAAAACATTTCCGCCGAGCTTGCTAACGCTTTCCAGAATAAAGCCAATAAAATTCTGTAAGTCGTATTCAATCGCCAAATTTTGTTGGAGCAATTTTATCGGCTTCAAGGTACTCAATCCCTTACTCCTTGTACTTTGTTTTTATTATTGACCAATCATACACTCCGCTCGCTGCTAGACAAACTCACTACTGCACTGCGAAGAAGAGGTGGCGTACTATGAAATTTTCCAGCCATTAACTTTACGATGCGGCAGATGCTTGGAGACACCTTTTAAACTTATATTAATCTGACATTATGCCTTGTTTACATAAAATTAGACAGGCCAACCATCAACTGCGCCACTCTATATGGGACAACTTTACTTTGTCTCCCATGAGGGCAGCGTGTTAAAATAGCAGGCTGTTTTCTACGCATCTTTCAGGGTATCGCTATAACTATGGAACAATTCGCAAAAGAAACTTTTGTTGTCAGCCTTGAGCAAGAAATGCGTACTTCGTATCTCGATTATGCGATGAGCGTAATCGTTGGGCGGGCATTACCGGACGTGCGTGATGGTTTGAAGCCGGTGCATCGCCGGGCGCTGTTTGCCATGCACGAACTGTCCAATGATTGGAACAAAGCCTACAAAAAATCAGCACGTATTGTCGGTGATGTGATCGGTAAATATCATCCGCACGGCGACACAGCGGTGTACGACACCATCGTGCGTATGGCGCAAAGTTTTTCCTTACGCTACCCCTTGATTGACGGGCAGGGTAACTTCGGTTCGGTGGACGGCGATAACGCGGCGGCCATGCGTTATACCGAAATCCGCATGGCGCGTATCGCGCACGAATTGCTGGCCGATCTGGACAAGGAAACGGTGGACTTCGGGCCGAACTATGACGGCTCTGAACATGAGCCGCTGGTATTTCCGGCGCGCTTCCCCAATCTGCTGGTGAATGGTTCGTCTGGTATTGCAGTCGGCATGGCGACCAACATACCGCCGCACAATTTGAACGAAGTCATTGATGCGTGTCTGGCGCTGCTGAAAAATCCAGAGATGGATATTGAGCAGTTGATAGACATGGTGCCCGCGCCGGATTTCCCCACGGGCGGTTTTATTTATGGCACGGCGGGGATACGGGAAGGTTATCGTACTGGTCGCGGGCGCGTCATTATGCGCGCGCGCTGCCATGTGGAAGACATGGACAAAGGCAGCCGTCAGTGCATCGTCATTGATGAACTGCCCTATCAGGTGAACAAGGCCAACCTGCTGATAAAAATCGGCGAGATGGTGCGCGAAAAGCGTCTTGAAGGCATTTCCGAAATACGCGACGAATCGGACAAATCAGGTATGCGCGCGGTGATCGAATTGAAGCGCGGCGAGAATGCCGATGTGATCCTGAACAAGCTCTATAAAGACACGCAGTTGCAGGACAGCTTTGGCATCAACATGGTTGCCATCATTGATAGCCAACCCAAGCTGTTCAACCTCAAGCAGATGATAGAGGCGTTCCTGCGCCATCGCCGTGAAGTAGTCACACGCCGCAATGTTTTTGAATTGCGCAAGGCGCGCGAACGCGGCCATATTCTGGAAGGCTTGGCGGTAGCGCTGTCCAATGTGGACGAGATCATCGCGCTGATCAAAGCCGCGCCAACTCCGGCGGATGCCAAGCGCGAATTAATGGCGCGCACCTGGCGCTCGTCGCTGGTGGAAGATATGTTGAGCCGGGTCAGCGATGCCTCGCGCCCCGATGGTTTGCTGCCCGAATTTGGTTTGGTGGGTGAAGGAAAATTGCGCGGCTATCATCTATCCGATGCGCAAACTCAAGCGATTCTGGAGCTGCGTCTTCAACGCCTGACCGGTCTGGAGCAAGACAAGATCGTCGGCGAATATCGCGAAGTAATGGACAAGATCACCGACCTGCTCGACATTCTGGCCAGGCCGGAGCGCGTGACGCAGATCATCCATGACGAGTTAGTGGCGATTAAAGCGCAGTACGGCGATAAGCGCCGCAGCGAGATTATCACGCACACGCAGGACATGAGCATGGAAGACCTGATCGCGCCAGAAGATGTGGTGGTCACCTTGTCGCATGGCGGCTACATGAAGGCGCAAAAGTTGGATGAATACCGCGCACAAAAACGCGGCGGTCGCGGCAAGCAGGCTACGGCGACCAAGGAAGACGATTTCATAGACAACCTGTTCATCGCCAACACCCATAATTACATTCTGTGCTTCTCCAATCGTGGTCGGGTGTATTGGCTCAAGGTGTATGACGTGCCGCAAGGCAGTCGCATCTCGCGCGGCAAACCTATCATCAACCTCTTGCCATTGCATGAAGGCGAGAAGATCAACGCCATCCTGCCGATCAAGGAATTCAGCGACGATCAATTTATTTTCTTTGCCACCTCGGATGGTACGGTGAAAAAAACCGCGCTGTCGCAGTTCGCCAATCCGCGCAAGGCCGGAATTATTTCCATCGCGCTGGACGAGGGCGACTTTTTAATTGGCGTAGCACTGACTGATGGCAAGCATGATGTGATGTTGTTCTCCGATGAAGGTAAAGCTGTGCGCTTTGACGAGAACGACGTACGCTCCATGGGGCGTGACACGCGCGGCGTGCGCGGCATGAATCTTAAAAAGGGCGGCAAGGTGATCGCGCTGCTGGTAGCCGAAAACGAACAGCAAAGCGTGTTGACCGCGACCGAAAATGGTTATGGTAAACGCAGCCCGATCATCGAATACACCCGCCACGGGCGCGGTACGCAAGGGATGATTGCAATCAAAACTTCGGCGCGTAACGGTAAAGTGGTTGCTGCGACGCTGGTGAATGTGGAAGATGAAATCATGTTGATCGGCACCAGCGGCGTACTGATCCGCACCCGCGTTAAAGAGATCCGCGAAATGGGCCGCACCGCGCAAGGCGTCACCTTGATGAATGTGGAAAAGGGCGAGAAGCTGGCCAGCTTGAGCCGAATAGCCGAGCCGGACGAAGCACCCGAATAAGCAGATGTTGACCGAAGCACAATTGATTGAGTTATTGTCTGATCTAGAGTCGGATCGTGTCGAGCGCACGATTTCCGTTTCGGATACGGATAAATTTTGTCAGGCGATTTGTGCGTTTGCCAATGATTTACCTAACCATCGCCAACCTGGATATTTGTTGGTGGGCGTTAAAGATGATGGCAGTCTATCCGGTTTGAATGTTACCGATCAGCTATTACAGAATCTTGCGGCCATACGTTCGGATGGCAACGTCAACTTCCCTCCGGTCATGGTTGTATCCAAGTTTGGTTTGCAAGATGGTGATGTTGCGGTAGTTGAGGTTATTCCATCTGACATGCCGCCAGTGCGTTACAGAGGACGTGTCTATATTCGGGTGGGGCCACGTAAAGCGATTGCCAATGAACAGGAGGAACGCATTCTCAGCGAGCGACGCTCTTCTGCGGCTCGTACCTTTGATGCTCGTCCTTGTGTCGAGGCAAAATTAGAAGATTTGGCGCTGGGGCAATTTGATGCTTATCGTCGGACGGCTGTGGATGCTGAGACGATAGCGGCCAACCATCGTGGCATTGAGCCGCAACTTGCTTCTTTGAGAATGTATGACTTGGAGCGCGCTTGCCCGACTTTTGCCGGGATATTGTTGTTCGGTAACAATCCCCGATATTTTTTACCGGGAGCCTATATCCAATATCTCAAATTGCCCGGCACGGATTTAACTGACATTCCCGATGATCAGGCCGAAATATCCGGTGACTTGCATTCGATATTGCGCGAACTAGATATTAGGGTCAAAACGCTGATTCACACCTCCATGCGGGCGGTCAGTACGCTGCAAGAACAATTGTTGCCGGACTACCCGGGACGGGCTGTACGAGAACTGCTAATGAACGCGGTGATGCATCGCAACTATGAAAGCAATACACCGGTTCGGTTTTATGTTTTTAGTGACCATATCGAAATTCAGAATCCGGGTGGATTATATGGTGATGCTACGGCCAGTAATTTTCCAACACGCAATAGCTACCGCAATCCGGTGATAGCCGAAGCCATGAAGTCGCTGGGGTTTGTTAACCGGTTTGGTTTTGGTGTGCAGCACGCACAAAATTTGCTAAAAAAGAATGGCAATCCAGCAGCTGAATTTGAGTTCGATGAACACACAATGTTGGTCAAGATATACGGGAAACAGGCATGAAAACGATAGCCTTTTTCAATAACAAAGGCGGGGTAGGCAAAACTTCGCTGGTCTATCATCTCGCGTGGATGTTTGCAGACCGAGGAATCAAAACGCTGGCAGTAGATCTTGATCCGCAGGCTAATCTGACATCCATGTTTTTGGATGAAAACCGGCTGGAAGAATTGTGGCCGGAAGGTGAGCATCCAGACACTGTTTATGGGGCAATTCGTCCAATTTTGAAGGGCACCGGAGTTATTGCCGACCCGCACATAGAAAAGATTACGGACAAGCTCGGCTTGATTCCGGGAGACTTGGGGCTATCCCGGTTCGAAGATAAACTCTCGGATGCGTGGCCTCGCTGCCAATTGAGTGATGAATCCGCCTTTCGCACCATGACTGCTTTCCATCGCCTTGTGCAGCATGGTGCGGAGCATGGAGCAGAATTGGTTTTGATTGATGTTGGCCCAAACCTGGGGGCAATTAACAGGTCAGCGTTGATTGCCTCCGATCAAATTTGCTTGCCGCTGGCACCGGATCTGTTTTCTTTGCAAGGTCTCAAAAATCTTGGGCCGACACTGAATGAGTGGCGTGAGGTTTGGAAGGAGTTATTAAAAAAAGCTCCAGCGGATGTTGCAATGCCAAAAGGAACGATGCAACCTATAGGTTATATCGTTATGCAGCATGGCATTGTGAAGAGCTGTCCGGTAAAAGCATATCAGCGTTGGCTGGATAAAATTCCCAAAACTTATCGTGAGTCAGTATTGAGTGAGCCGGTTACGGGCAATCTTCCGGCACCAGATCAAGACCCATACATGCTTGCATTGTTGAAGCATTATCGCAGCCTGATGCCGATGGCGATGGAGGCGAACAAGCCGATGTTTTTTCTTAAATCAGCGGATGGAGCCATCGGTGCTCACCAAGAAGCTGTTTCAAACTGCTACCAGGATTTTAAAAAATTGGCTGGCAAAATAGCGGTGAATGCGGGTATTTCATTTTCTTGAACAATTTGGAATAAAGTATGACGATTTACAATTTCAGCGCAGGTCCGGCAGTGTTGCCGCAAGCGGTATTACAACAGGCGCAGACAGAATTGCCAGACTGGCACGGCAGCGGCATGTCGGTGATGGAAATGTCGCATCGCGGCAAGGAATTCATGGGCATCGCCGCAAATGCAGAAAAAGATTTGCGCGAGTTGATGGGCATACCTACTAATTACAAAGTGCTGTTCTTGCAAGGTGGTGCTAGTCAGCAGTTTGCGATGGTTCCGCTGAATTTGTTGCGCGGCAATCTGTCGGCTGATTACGTGAACACCGGTGAATGGTCGAAAAAAGCCATCAGTGAAGCGAAAAAATTTAGCTATGTGAATGTGGCGGCGAATAATGCCGATAAAAATTTCACTTACGTTCCCGCATTCGATACCTGGAAGCTGGACAAAGACGCGGCTTATTTGCATTACACGCCGAATGAGACGATAGGCGGTGTCGAGTTTAACTGGCTGCCGAAACCGCCTAGTGATGTGCCGCTGGTGGCGGACATGTCGTCCAATATTTTGTCGCGTTCTGTGGATGTGTCCAAATTTGGTTTGATCTATGCGGGCGCGCAGAAAAATATTGGCCCGGCTGGATTAACGATAGTCATCGTGCGTGATGATTTGCTGGGACATGCGCCATCCGGGCTGCCGGCCATGCTGGATTATAAAATCCATGCTGAAAATGACTCGATGTATAACACGCCGCCGACCTATGGCATTTACATGGCGGGGCTGGTGTTTCAGTGGCTGAAAAAAAATGGCGGTATTGTTGCGATGGAGAAAACCAATATTGCCAAGGCCAAGCTGTTATATGGCGCAATAGATGCCAGTAACGGTTTTTATGCTTGCCCGGTGAACAAGGCTGACCGCTCGCGTATGAATGTCCCCTTTACCCTGAAGGACAGCGCGCTCGATAGCGATTTTCTGAAGCAAGCCGATGCAAACGGCCTGTTGCAACTCAAGGGGCATCGCTCGGTTGGCGGGATGCGCGCGTCTATTTACAATGCCATGCCGCTGGCGGGGGTGCAGGCGCTGGTGGGTTTTATGAACAATTTTGCCCGAGACAAGGGCTGAGAAAAATGCCGAAAAAAACAGCTAAACCATTTCAGATACTAACCCTGAACAAAATTTCGACAATAGGTTTGCAGCGCCTGCCCGCAGGACGTTATGTGGTCGGCAACGACATTGCCGAACCCGATGCGATACTGGTGCGGTCGCAGAACATGCACGACATGGCTATTCCGGCCAGCGTAAAAGCCATTGCCCGCGCCGGTGCCGGCACTAATAACGTGCCGGTAGCTAAGATGAATGCGCGCGGTGTGCCGGTGTTCAACGCCGCTGGAGCGAATGCCAACGCGGTCAAGGAGCTAGTCATCACCGGCATGTTGCTGGCTTCGCGCAACATTGTTCTGGCACTGCATTTCACCTCAAATTTAAAAGGCGATGATGCCGCGCTGCACAGCCAGGTAGAGGACGGGAAAAAACACTTTGCCGGCATCGAGTTGCGCGGGCGCACTTTAGGGATCGTGGGTCTGGGTGCTATTGGACGCTTGGTGGCGGATGCCGCCATCGGCATGGGCATGCAGGTGATGGGCTACGACCCGGACATTACCGTGGACGCAGCGTGGGGTCTGCCATCACAAGTGAAGAAAGCGAACAGCGTGGACGATTTGCTCAAGCACAGCGATTTTGTCACGCTGCACATTCCCTTGCTCGACAGCACACGCGGCCTGATTAATGAAAAGCGGATAAAAACCATGAAAGCAGGCAGCGTGTTGCTGAATTTCGCGCGCGATGCCATCGTGGACGAAGATGCGGTGCTGGCTGGCATCGCTGCAAAACATATTCGTTATTATGTGTGTGATTTT
>JANONO010000119.1:0-2403 GCA_031420875.1 Gallionellaceae bacterium
TTTGGCCGTACCGCCCGACCCGCAAGCGGCCTTGAGCTGTTTGCCCAATGCGGCCAGCGCCGCAGCATCCAGCCCCAAGCCGCGCACCACTGTTACGCTCTTGCCGCCCCGGCCCGCAGTTTCGCGCTGCACCCGCAGCACGCCATCTGCCGCCGCGCTGCTGGCCGCAGCCAAAGCCCTTTCGCGTGCCGCGCACTGGCACTGCGCCACTGGCTGGCTGCAATCGGGGCAGATGCGGCCGGATTCGGTGGAGTAGACGAGAATTGAGAGTTTTTGCGACATTGATTTTTAATTTAAAACGGTATGTCGTCGTCCATATCATCAAAGCCGCCTTTCTTTTGCTCTCTAAATGGATCGATAGCATTTAGTCGGGTATGCAGATTCGAGATCAAGATGCGTTGCTTTTCATTTGACACTGTCTTTAACAGATGCACAAAACCTTTGAGTGCGTCCACTGGAAAGCCCGTCCGATTGTATTTGTAGGCTCCATTTAGTAAAACTCCGAATACTAAGGCGGCGTTAGGTACATTCTCTTCGAGCATAACGGTTCGATAAGCCGTCTCCAGGCCTGTCTTTAGCCGCTCGATATCTTGAGTTATCTTTCCGTGTTGAAGTGTAACCAATCGCTCTGTGACACTGTCAGCGAAATACCGATAAGCATATCGTTCAGCGTCTGAGAAATCAATTTCTAGAAATAAGTTACCAACAATCAGATTTTGAACGTCAGCGAAGCTTTCAATTCGGTTCTTCGGATTGCGTTGGCACATTTTGCTCAAAGTGCTGGTATATTGAAAATGATCAATGACATTTTCATGAATGAGTTTTTCGAATAGCTTTCCAACGAAGTACACCTCAGTTTGGAAGTCATATGTACCTTGTGCAAACTCTGACGGCAGCTCGCACCACCAATTTAGACTAATACTTTTATCAAAATCACTCGTTGTTTGAACACGTTTCCCAAACCCAAGATCAATAATTTTTACTACTCCGTCGTTGGTCACCATGAGGTTGGTTTCGCGAATATCGCGATGAAGAATTCGATTCGACTCCAAATGTACAAATCCATTTATTGCTTGCTCGAATATTTCGTTTATTTGTTCTGGATGACTGGCTATGTGCTCAACCAAATCACTTCCAGCTACTTGCTCCATCACAATATAACCTGCAAGATGATCAGGATAAATATAGTAATTAAAGACGCGGACAACATTCGCATGATTAAGGTCATGTAATAGTTTAATTTCGCGCACAAAGTTTTGAAAAAGTGCCTGCCTATCAAGCCCTTCAACCGGTGAGTATTTCTTGCACACAAAAAACCGATCCAAAACCTCATCGTGCAAGAGAACCGTTCTCCCACACGCGCCTCTTCCAAGCTCTTTTACGAATTTGTAGTCTCTGGTGCGCAGAAAATGAACTATATTTGGTTCGACTAAATCACTCATATTGGCCTTCATTTCCCAAGTTCTGCAAATAGAACTCATGCAACTTGCTTTGCAGCAACGCCTTATCCGGCAACTGCGTTTCATATTGCGCGATCAAAGCAGGAGACGCAGTGCGGCTTAGCGCGTATTCCACCACTTCGTCGTCTTTGCTGGCGCACAGTAGCACGCCGATGGCGGGGTTTTCGTGGGGTTTGCGCACGTCGCGGTCTAGGGCTTCCAGATAGAAGGATAGTTTGCCCAAGTATTCGGGCTCAAAGCGGCCGACTTTGAGCTCGATGGCGACCAGGCAGTTGAGGCTGCGGTGAAAGAACAGCAGGTTCAGCGCAAAATCGCGCCCGCCTACTTGCACGGGGAACTCAGAGCCGACAAAGCAAAAGTCGCGGCCCAGCTCGCCCAGGAAGGCTTTCAGCTTGGCGAGTAGGCTTTGGTGCAGGTCGGATTCGCTGTGGTCGCCGGGCAAGCCTAGGAATTCGAGCATATAAGCATCTTTGAAGGCGCTTAAGGACGCTGGATGTAATTGTGTCAGCGCTGCTGACACTTTTGCCGGATGAAGGACGGTGCGCTCGAAAAGCGCGGTATCAAATTGCCTTTCCAGCTCTCGGCTGGACCATTTCTCTTTGACCGCCATGCGCAGGTAAAACTCACGCTCCTCGGGGTGCTTGGACTGGCTCAAAATGGTGAGGTTGTGGGTCCACGGCAATTGTCTCAGCAGTGGTGAGACTTTTAGGTCGTCCTTGTACGTCTCGTAAAACTGCCGCATCCGAAACAGGTTAGCCCGCGTAAAGCCGCGCAGTCCCGGCTGAGTTTGGGCTATGTGGTGAGCCAGCTGGTTCACTACGCCGTCGCCCCACTCTGCTGACGCGATCCTGCGGCTGATGATCTCGCCTACCTGCCAGTACAGGTCGATCAGTGAGGTATTGACCGCCTGAATGGCCCGCTGCTTGGCGGTGGCAATCAGTTG
>JANONO010000120.1:0-8191 GCA_031420875.1 Gallionellaceae bacterium
AAGGGTGATCATTAAAGGGTATCTCTAAAGCGATAAATCAACATCAAAAAACTCACCCATCTCTTCACCGGTCGCCCCTACGTCTTGCCCGATCTTGCTCACAAAAGCATTCAGATCCGAGGCTGATTTCAGAGTAAGGCATTCGGCACGATACCGAGCAACTCGTATCGCCGCCCAAGGAATCATCAGGCCAAAAGTAAAGACGATAACCAGCAAATTTAACAAATAAATTTTGGCCAGCCGACCCGCTAACAGGGTGCTGATGAAGGATACCTGACCAGCCAAGGTGGCCGAATTAAAAGTCAGATTGGTCACGCGCGAGTTGATGTAGCCCATAAATAATGCGCCAAAATACAGGTAAGCAAAAAATATTGCGGGCACACCGATTAGCGGACTAAATGTGCTGATAAATATTGCCAGACCCATCACCGCAACTCCGACAATCAAAATACCCAAGGCAATGATATATAATTTGTAGAACTGAGCGATGCGGGCTGAAAACACCCAAGGCGCGCCACCATATTTCGAGTGGCTAATATACAGCCGTTTGATTGCCCCCATAACATAAGGGAAAGCCAATAGCCCGACTACTGTTGGAATAAGCACGCCCGCTATTTCACCGGGAGTAATTTTGGTGACTTGTTCGGGATCGAATCCCGGCATCAGGTAGGCAATCAAGACAATCAGAATGAACGGCCAAATTGCCAGCAACACATCTTGATAACCGGCTTTGAAGTGAAAGCGTATCTGGCGGTAACTTGAGTTGTAAGCGTTGAATGCCATCGAGCGCGCAATCAACCACGGCGCCAGCAATGCCAATATCAGCAATATACCCTGCCCCAGCTTGGGCGAAAAATAGCCTGCGGCCGAATAAATTGCCAGCGCACATACCGCGATGATGCGTCCTTTGAGTATGGCTACTGGCTGGCCGTGATATTCAAAGTTGCTGTCCGCCACCCAGGTGTTGCCATAGAAATAGCGCTTCTTACGCACCTTAGCCCAAGCCGAATAAATACCCAGCGTGATAATGGAAAGAAATAAATTGACTATCCAGATACCAAAATATTCGCTTGCCTTGCCGGTGAATTTGAACGGATGTAACTGATCTTTCGCTTCCTGCTGAATGATAGTGGCGTTTGGCAATATCTCTTCGTTCATCATCCCCCCCCAAGTGCATTTTATTGTTTAAACCAAGATAAATGTTTTTCCGTCATATAATCCAGTCTGTTTCTTTTTAGTTGAACCTGACCATGCGTACGATAGGCATTATGTTTCTGTTAACACTGCTACTACTAGGCTGTGGACACAAGGGCCCGATGTATTTGCCGCAAGAGTCTAACGCCTTATCCTTACATGGACACCCACTATTTGCCAAGCTTTCAATCAATGATTTTGAGCAGGTCAAGATTGCAGCCAACCATCCAGACTTTAAGTGATGTATTTTGCCTCTGTCCCTGATGGAATCCGCTGAATACTCCCTCATCATTCCTACGCACTCTGGGTGTGTCAATGAAACAGAACGAATTATAACCGCTTCGACAGCATAACCGCCGCACCGCATATCGCTAATGCCCACACCACGGTTGCGCCGCTCGGCAAATCAAACCAGGCAGACAGTAATAAGCCGATTGCATATCCAGTGATGCCGATAGCAAAGGCGGCGGCCATACGCATTTGCTTGATGCGATAGGTAGCGAGCGCCGGCACGATCAGGCTGGCGAATACCAGATACACGCCGACCAGTTGTACCGAGGCGGTGACAGCCAGCGCGAACAGGGTGTAGAAGCCGAGCGTATGAGTTTTGAGTTTGCTCCATTGCCACAGACTCAGTAATACAGCAGTCAACAATGCAGCGGCGATCAGTTGCGTGGTGCTGACCCATAAAATTTGCCCGACCAATAAATCCTTGAGGTGTTCGCCGGAATGTACATTGTGGCTCATCAGCAGGATTCCGCCGCTGGCGGCGAGGACGAAGGTCAGGCCGATGCAGGCTTCTTTTACTTCGGGCAGTCGTTTTTCGATCCATGCCAACAGCGCCGCGCCACACAGCGCGCTGGCGGCGGTGATGAATTGCACCAGCAGCGGCCGTTCGGTTAAATTCATTAACCCGGCAATGATGATTCCCAGTCCGGCAATTTGCGCCACGGCCAGATCCGCGAAGATCACGCCGCGCGCCAGCACTTTCATGCCGAACGGGATGTGGGTCGCCAGCACCAGCAGCCCGGCGATAAAGGCCGGCAGAAGGATATTGAAATCGTCGCCGCTCATTTCAACCCCGCCAATAAGCGCAGGAGGGTGTCATCAAACAGGCTGAATAAATCCTTTGCCGCATCCGTTCCACCTACGCTAAATGGCAGCGCCACAACAGGGATATTTGCATGTTCGGCGATCCACGCAGAGGGCTTGTCATTTTGATAAGCCGCACGGATCACCATACGCGCCGGATGTTGCTGTAATTGTTGCAGCACCTGCGACAAGTGAGCCACGCTGGGTTCCATGCCAGGCTTGGATTCCAGCGTAGCGACCTGTTTCAGTCCGAGCCAGTTGACCAGGTAGGGAAAGCCCGCATGTTGCACCAAAATAGCTTGCCCCCTGAGCGGCGCAGCCTGCTTTTCCCAGCGCAGTAACGCGGCTTGCCATTTTTGAGTGAAGTCTTGTAAACGGCTGCGATAGACCGTGGCGTTAGCAGGGTCGAGTTCGGACAGTCGTGCGGACAGTGCTTGTGCAATCGGCAAAAAATTACGTGCATCGGTCTGTATATGCGGATTACCTGCGGCGTGTACATCGCCATCGGCACGATCGAGTCGAGTGGGGACTTCGAGCATGGTGACTGAATGCGTCGCTTCAAAGTTGCCCAGCTCGCCCGGCGCGATGTCAGGGTTGCCCGATTCGCGCAGGATGAGCGGCAGCCAGCCCACTTCCAACTCGGCACCGGTACACACCATCAGTTGAGCGCGGCGCGCTTTGGCGACCAAGCTGGGGCGTGCTTGAATTTTATGCGGGTCTTGCAGTGCCGTGGTGGCGGAATAAATGGTGGCTTTGTCGCCTGCCAGCTCCTGCGCCAGTGCTGCCCACTCCGGTTCGCAGGCGAAGATGTTGAGCGCGGCGCGGACGTTGCTGCTGAGTAGTAGCAGTAAGAATACGTAGAGAATTTTTTTCATGATAGCTCCTTAAAACTGATGGCCGCCATGCGCGCCCAAACTCATCACGTATTGCAGAAATAGCTGATGGTCAACCAAGTCTTGCCGAGATTTATCCTGTGCCACTTGCACACGCAAGCGCGAAAATTCGCTCGGATTGTAGTCCAGCATTAACGTAGTACGCGTCGGTGCGAAGCCATAGTAGCTGATGACATTGGTGCTATTCAGCGCACCGACTTGAGCAGTGCCGGAATTAAGTTGATCGTAGCGCAACGCGCTGCGCCAGCGCGGCATGAATTGATAAACGCTTTGTACATACCAGCCTGATTGCGTGACGGCGTAGCTGTCGGTGATGTTGACGCCAGTCGTAACATAGGTGAGCAGCCCATTTTCCTTGCGCCGGAAATATTCGCCCAGCAGTTTGAAATGGGTTTCCTTGACGTTGCCGTTGGGTGCGTATTTCCAGATAAAATCTAGCCCAGCAGTTTTGCTGTCGCCGCTGAAGCTGTTATCTACCGCTTCCACCGAGCTGACAGCATTCTCACGCCGGGTCTGGTGCAGCGAAATTCCGGCGCGCCAACTATGGCTGACGCCAACATCATCCCCAACATGCGCGAACAGCACACCTGCACCTGCGCCATTTTTGTGCTGCCGATCACTGCCCGGAAAGCCGCGACCTCGGCCTAACTCACCGCCGATTTCGACAAAGGTGTCAGTGGGTGCCAGCCATTTAAGCTGGATGCCATCTTCGCCCAACTGGTTGTCCCACAGCGTGCGATACACCAGCGGTTGATCCACAAAATCCCAAGTGTGGGCGTGCTTCTCATTTAGATAACCCAGCCCGGAAAAATAACGTCCCATCTTGAAATTAAGGCCATGACCCAGCCCGCTGGTCTGAACAAAAGCATTTTCTACGCCCAAACTATCATCCGGCTCCAGCGCCAAAGTTATTTCGCCGCGAAATTCCGGATCAATGTTGGCGCTCATCACCAGTTCCGATTCGCCGAGATTAAAACCTTGACTATGTTCGGGGTGGGCACTCATGGCAAAGCCGGTGGCAGGAATAGCAGGGTCTTGGCGAAGCTGCCCATAAGTGCCGGACAGTATCAGTGAAATAGCCGGATTGAAGGCGGCTGCCCCCGTCGCTGCAGGGCGACCATTTTGTTGCGCCGTCACATCGGCTTGTTGCAGTTTTTTAATCTGCGCGCGAATTTCATCTAACTCTTGATCGGTTGTAGCATGGGCGGACAATGGCACGAGCAATGCCGCACAAAGTGTTATGTGTTTGAACATCATGGTTCTCCAGTGAGTTGCAGGAAATCACCCCGCGCCTCAAGGAGCGGAGCTATAGGAACGGCTGGAGAAAAGCAGGCGGGCCGCGCGCAACGACAGTAAGCGGCTGGGTGGAGCGGAGGGTGACAATAGTGCTGGAAGCTGCTGCGGCAATGACTGCAATAACCAGAAGCAAGCTGGCTGCGCCATTGAGCGCGCTGCCTAACTCAGTATAAGCGGCACACTGCCCGCATGCCGGATAGTGTGAAGATTGTTTATCCTGCGAATCTTGCTTTTGCTGCGCCAGCGCGTGACTGAGCGTGTGCATGACCCCGGCCTGTTGGGCGAACAGCAGGGCAAATGCAAGTAGTAGAGGAAAAAAAGCGTGGGAGGTTTTCATGGCGTACATGATTTTAACAGATATTTCAGCGCAGATATGTCAGGGCAGATATGTCAGGTAGAGTGATCCACGTGGTTTGGCACATTTTGTAGGGTGCCTCTAAAAATTAAAAATCCTAAGCGAGACAAGGCGAGCAAAAAATTGCAACGTCGCATATAGGTGATATGTAAGGAGTAATTTTTTGTGGGCAACACAGTATCGCAACGGAGTTTGCGATTTTTAGAGATGCCCACATTTTGCAATCTCTTACTGCCCCGCCACCATCATATTCTCAATCAAAATTGATCCGCTCTGACGCGACCCCTGCACCAGCACATCATTCCCCACCGCCGCAATATGGCGATACATATCCTTGAGGTTTCCAGCAATCGTAATTTCCTCGACCGGATATTGAATCTCGCCGTGTTCCACCCAAAAACCTGCCGCGCCACGCGAGTAATCACCAGTCACATGGTTCACACCCTGACCCAGCAATTCGGTGACCAGCAAACCACGCCCCATTTTTTTCAGCAAATCATTGAAGTCTGATTCACCGGAACGCAGAATGATGTTGTGGTTTCCGCCCGCGTTGCCAGTGCTTTTCATACCCAGTTTTCGTGCAGAATAGCTGCCGAGAAAATACCCTTGCAGCACACCTGCTTCGACGATGGCGCGCCGCTGCGTGGTTACGCCTTCGTTGTCAAACGCGCTGCTGCCCAAGCCGCGTGGAATATCCGGTATGTCGTCAATGTGAATATTGGATGAAAATACGGGCTTGCCTAACTGGTCAAGCAAGAAGGAAGATTTGCGGTACAAGCTGCTGCCGCTTACCGCACCGATAAAGTGGCCGAGCAGGCTGGCGGCTATCGGCGCTTCAAACAACACCGGCACTTGCATGGTGCCCAGCTTGCGCGAATTTAGTCGCCGTATAGCGCGTTCCGCTGTGATGCGCCCGACCTCTTCCACCATGAGCATGTCTGCCGCGTTGCGCGCCTCGCTATACCAATAGTCACGCTGCATGGCCTTGCCCTTACCCGCTATCACGGCGCAACTGACACTGTGACGCGAAGTGGGATACCCGCCGATAAAGCCTAAACTATTGGCGAATACAAATTGGGCTTCATGTACGCTAACCGAAGCTCCTTCCGAATTTTTGATGCGCTTGTCACGCGCAAAGGCCGCCTGCTCGCACTCTCTGGCCAGGTCTATGGCCTGCTCCACATTCAGCAACCAAGGATGATATAAATCAAAATCCGGGAACTCGGTGGCCAGCATGGATTGCTCCGGCAAGCCAGCACTATCGTCACTGGCAGTATGACGCGCAATGGACAATGCGGCATCCACGGTGTCGCGCACAGCTTGTGGTGAAAAATCTGAGGTGCTGGCATTGCCGCGCCGTTGGCCGATATACACGCTGATGCCTAAACCTTTGTCGCGGTTGTATTCGATGGTTTCCACTTCGCCTTGACGTACGCTAACAGACTGACCAAATCCATCCGACACTTCTGCGGCGCTGGCGGTTGCTCCCTGCTGTTTGGCATAGGCCAACATGTCGCGGGCAATCTGGCGCAAGGTCTCGGCTGGATGGGAAAAACGGGTTTCAATTACGGCAATGGCATTCATATCGCAAACTGTTTCGTGGAAAACCGCTATCATAACAACATCCAATTATTATTTCGCCCACATGGAGCATCACGACGACAACACAGAAGAGCTGGAATTACCTCCCAGCAAAACAAAAGTTAAACAGCAGATGCATGATCTGCAGAATATCGGCGAGCAATTAGTAGAGCTAAGCAGCGCCCGCCTGCAAGAGTTGAGCTTGCCGGAGCGACTGTTCGATGCTGTGCGCGAGATGAAACGCATTAATAAATTCGGAGCGCAACGGCGACAGATGCAGTACATCGGCAGGTTAATGCGCGAAGTAGATACTGCACCCATCATGGCCAAGCTGGAAGTGTGGAGCGGTAAATCGAACCAGCATATTGCCTGGCTGCATCAGATAGAACGCTGGCGTGATCGCTTGCTGGAGGACGAGACAGCCTTGACTGAGTTTCTGGCCGACCACCCCAGCGCGGATGCTCAAAGGCTGCGGTCACTAATTCGCAATGCGGCCAAAGAAAAAGAATTGCTTAAACCGCCAAAAAGTTACCGCGAAATCTTTCAGATACTGCGCGACATTTTGCCGGAGCAATCTTACCAGTCATCAGAATAAATTCAGGCTGTTCATTAACTGTTTGTGCTTTGAAGGCCGCTTTACTCCGCCACATGGGCTGCAATAAACGCCTTGAGCTTAGCTACATCCGCGTCCATCACCTCCACCCGCTGCGGTAAATCTTCCATGCCTTGCATCGCGGCGGGGCGTTCTGGTTTGCGACCTAGCGCCTCGACTATGGTCTCTTCAAATTTGGCGGGTAGTGCAGTTTCCAAACAGATCAATGGCAAGCCGAGACGGCGCTGCTCCAACCCTACCTTGATACCATCGGCAGTGTGGGTATCCACCATCACGCCATATTTTTTCCATAGCTCGCGTATAGTTTGTAAGCGATCGGCATGTGTGCTCTTACCGGAAACGAAGCCGAACTTCGCCAGTGCTGCCCAGTGCGGCGTACCCGCAATATCAAATGCACCGCCTGCTTCTACGCTACTCCAAAACTCGCGCACCTGCGCGCCATCACGCCCAACCAGATCGAACACGAAACGCTCGAAATTGGAGGCTTTGGAAATATCCATCGAAGGGCTGCTGGTTTCATAAGTACACGCCGTCGTGCGCGGACGATACGCACCGGTGCGGAAAAATTCGTCCAGCACGTCGTTCTCGTTGGTGGCGAGTATCAACTGGGCGATGGGCAAGCCCATCATGCGCGCGATGTGCCCGGCGCAAATGTTGCCGAAGTTGCCGGAAGGCACGGAGAAAGCGACTTGCTCATCATTCGATTTGGTCGCTGCGAAATAACCCTTGAAATAGTAAATCACCTGCGCCGACACACGCGCCCAGTTGATGGAATTAACCGTGCCGATTTTGTACTTGGCCTTGAAAGCGTGGTCGTTGGACACGGCTTTGACCATGTCCTGCGCGTCATCAAACATACCGTTAATGGCGATATTAAAAATGTTTGTGTCTTGCAGCGAATACATTTGCGCACGCTGGAAGCCCGACATTTTGCCGTTGGGTGAAAGCATGAATACACGGATTCCGCGCTTGCCGCGCATGGCGTATTCGGCGGCAGAACCGGTATCGCCGGAGGTTGCGCCGAGTATGTTCAATTCCTCATGTTGCTTGGCCAGCGCATACTCGAATAGATTGCCCAGCAACTGCATAGCCATGTCTTTGAACGCCAGCGTCGGGCCGTTGGATAGCTCCAGGATATGCACACCCGGTTCCAACGTGCGTAGCGGG
>JANONO010000121.1:0-9340 GCA_031420875.1 Gallionellaceae bacterium
GATTGAAAGCGGTCGCGCGCTTCGATGCGAATTTTGTCGGAGTTCTCGATAAGATTGCTGCGCGAGAGATGATAAAGACCGGAGGTGCCATCGCCGGCAATTTCATCCTTGATATAAGCCTGAGCAGTCTGCGTGGCAAAAGCGTTGTAGCCGAATGTCTCGCCTTTATATTCTGACTTCAGGCCGTTAACAGTGCGGCTGTAACGCGAAAACTCCGTGATCGTCAAGCCGGTATTGATATCACCGAACAGCGCGTAAAACTGCTCGCGCTCAATTTTTAAATACAGCTTGCTGCTGCTAGCAGCATCGAATGTGGACTGCGTGTTATCTGCATACAAGGTGTAGTAACGTGTCGGATCAATGGCCTGATTGAGCCCATCGCGTGGCTGTTTGGCCGAGTCATAAGCTAGAGTCAGCAGATACTCTCCGCTGACTGTCCCCTTGGCATATAGCGCAACACGGTCGCCGTCAAATAGCTGCTCATCTGCGCCAGACTCTTGCAGTGCGCTCATGTTGCCGCTCAATTTTTTATGGCCGGATGTACCCTCGGCAAAACCCACCAACACCCAGTCACGCTGTCCGGCTGTCAGCCAAGTGCGAATTTCCTGAGTGCGATTACCGTCGAATTTAAAATTCAGCACGACTTCGCCGGATTGTGTGGTGGGTGCCAGCTCGATCAGCGCGATGCCGTCAGCGCCAACTTGGTAACGGGGTTGGCCGCCGATCTTGCCACCCAGCGGGTTACGCTCAACGGCCTCGGCTTGGAACAAAGACTGGTAGGGATTGTTCAACTGGAATTCGCCATGAATGCCACGCCGCATTTTGTAGCCGTCCGGGTCGAAGAAGCGCACCGCGATCACCGGTCTGGTCTTGCCGTCTGCAACCAGATGCGAATATTCGGGAACAAGTTGCACGCTGTCCGGGGTGACGCTGTAATGGATGTTGCGGCTCTGGCGCAACACTTCAGCACCGGACTCATCGGTGACAATCAGCAGCAGCTGATTGTCACCCTCCTTGATATGTATGCCGCGCCAAGTGGCCAGCATGACGGTGTGGGGGATGTTGGATTCCGTGCCATCAAAATACAGCGGGCTGACTTCTTCGCCATTCAATTTCAACTTAGCGCGCTGGCCGGGCAATAGCTTCACGGCAGCCTTGATGGTGGGGATAGCTGGTAGGAAACTCTCTTGCGGGTGCAGCCACTCTGTGCCGGGCTGGGCAGTTGACAGCCAGTCTGCGTCATAAGGCAGATGTTCAACTAGCTGGTTGCGGCTGTCGGTGCCGGGCGGCTGTGGCGCGGTGCCGCGCTGTTCAGTATTTGCAGCACGAGGTATCAGAGCAAAAGTTTCGGCCGCACTCCTTCCTTGGCCTATCTGAATTTCAGCGCGCGGCAGATTGATGCCTGGGCTGACTGAAGTAGCAAGGAAGCGTGTGTATGCCACCATTTGGGGGGGTTGCGCCTGTGCTGCTATCAAATCGCGTGCTGGCATCAAATCAAAGGTGAAGGTATGCGTCCAGCTGCCGTATTGCGGGCCTATGCGAAAAATCAGCACGCCATCATTTACTTCCGGCGCACTGCTGGGTACGCCATCCAATTGCACGCTGTCTAGTATGAGTTGTGCGCCATCTGGCAGCACAATGGAAGAGGATGCCTGATAAACATCGCTTTCACCGCGCACTGTCAGCTCGATACGGGTAGATTGCTGGTCACGTTGCGCGCTTATGTTTTGGGTCAGCTTTGTTTCTTTGTGTATCTTCTGCACATGAAAATCGGCGCGCCACACACTACCGCCACGCACATTGACGAACTGCGAAAAATTGCGCCCGGCGAAGCGCGTGTTTTCTTCACAGCTTACAGCCTGGTAATCGCTAGGCAAGGAATCCAGATCAAGCTGTACCACATGGCTGCCGGGGCGTATGTTATCGGCATGCCAGCGGCCTGCACTGTCGGTCAGAACAGCCGTGCCATCTTCCAACACGATGCGTACATTTTGCAATCCTTGGACATCGTTGTCTGCCTGCTTGTCACATGATCCATCAATGACGCGACCCATCAGAATAGCGCGGCTGAGCATTAAATCTTCACGCACGGTGACACTGGCGCGGGCAGTGTTAGAGGCGTGACTGATTGCCGCAGCAGTATTTTCGGCCTTGCCCTGCGCTGCACCTGCGCTGACCTGCGCGACATACTTGAGCGAGATCGCGCTAGCAGCAGCAAGATTGCCCAAGCTGAAAGTGAGGGTGCGGCCATCGGCAGCAATCATCGGGTCAGCCAAGGTTGCGCCACCTAATCTGGCTGAACCTGTTTGATAACGAAATCCTTGCGGCAAACGGTCGGCTATCAGCACATTGAGAGCCGGATTGTTGGTGTCGTTGTTTTGTATGGTCAGCAGATAGGGCGCAAATTCACCTATGCTCACCACCGATTTTTCTGCGCTCTTGGTGATTTGCAAAGTGCCGCTGGGCGGGTCAAGCGGGATGTCAACATTGACTGCTGGGCCGGGGTCAACCACGAACGGTGTGCCGTAGGATGCGCCCGCGCCCGGCGCACCCAATACTGCATAGCCAGGCATCAAGCTGGCAGGCGGTGCAACAGAGGCAAAGGTGTAACCCGCTGGCGGGGTGACCTGCAATACATAACTCCCCGGAGCAATCAGCGGGAAGCGATAACTGCCCGCCAACATGGTAAGAGTAGTGCCACATGCGGCGAAGGTCGCACCGGTCACCACAGGATTGGGCGACATGGTGGTGGCATCGTCACACCACACCAATGCCGGCTGACCGTTGCTAGCGTTGAGCAGCGTGACCGTTGCGCCATCAACTGGCAGGCCATTGACGGCATTGAACACCACGCCGTAAGGATCTACCAACGCTGAAGCAGCGACTGTCGTGGTCATGCCGCCGCGCTGATAGGCAGCAGAAATGGTGGAATGGGTGGCCACCGAGAGCGTGCAGTTGTTGGCGGTTTTAGCGCTCAGAGTTGATAGGACAGCACCGACAAACACGCCGGTGTTCGGCCCGGTCTCGGTCAGTTGCAAGGTTTCGCTATCACCTACAGCGCTGCTGCTGGCGATGGTTATGACCAAGGTATCCAGCACCACTGGATTTAGATTTTTGGCAAGGTCAGTGACTTCCACATACACCCCTTGACCATTGCTGTACACAGTCGCAGGTGCAAGCGTCACGCTTGCTGCCGCGACCGTGCTAATCAGATCAAACGGCCCGCTGCTCGCACCCGATGAGGCGCACCGTGTTGCAGCCACTGCGGTGGAAGTTCCGCTGGCGGACACAGCCATGAATTGCACAGCGCCCTCGGTGGATACCGACAACGCGACTGTATTGTTGTAGGCGATACCGGACACCCAATAATTTGCCGAGACCGTGTTGGTAATCGTGGTACCGGCTAATGTTGCAGCCCAAGCAGTAGAAGACAACAGGCAGAGGACAGAAATTTGCAGCGCTTTGTTGTGAACACCAACGGCATTCACAACAAAGCGGGCTATCCCGGCAAGCCGGGACAGCACACGCGAAAACACCTCACCTGCCCGGCAAGCCGGGCGAGTGAGGTGAGGCAATGTGGCCAGTTTAAACATTGGCCTTGTTACTGCAATATGGTGTTGAAAATGATCGACACCGTTTCATTTGCTTTTAACAACCCCGTCGAAGCATGGTTGGCATCTGTTGGCAAGATGGTGGCGAAGGTGGCGGTAATGGTCTGCCCCGAGATGTCCAGCCCGTCTACAGTGTTGGTGGTGAAATTGCAGGTCGATAGCGTGGCAGCACACGTGCCGATACCACGCACTGCGCCAGCCGTCACCCTGAAGCCTAGCTGACCAGCACCGGCCACGCAGGTTGCAGCATTGCTTGGAGCAGTCAGCCCGGTACTCGTACCAATTTCATGCGCCAGCGTGGATGCCAGCGTATCGGTTATGGTAGTCAGCGTGGCATCTGCGCTACCCGATCCATTGCTGATAGCGATGGTCCACTGCGTGATAGAGCCCGGGATGTTCTTGGGGTTGGTCACGCCATTGAAGGGATCGCACAACAAGGTTGCCGTCTTGCTGACCGTGATCGCAGCACTCGCAATAGTGTAAGTGGCAGCGACTGAATGCGCGCCATTCCTTGCGCCGTCTCCCGTCGCACTACCCGCGATATCCGCAAACACCACATCCACCCCGGATGTGTCAGCACCGGTTGTTTCTGCGGTCACGGTGATCGTGCCCAAAGTGACAGTCGTTGCCACGAGGTTGAATGCCGCGGCTTGACCGTTGGCATTGGGAGTGGTGATGTCTGCCACGATCAATATCTTGAGCGAGCCATCAGCTGCAACGTTACCAAATGTGCTGGCATCCACATACAGCGTGTCACCTGAATCCCAGGCATTGTTGGCATTGACGTCGAGGTAAATCGTGGTAGAAGCAATGTCAGTGGTAAAGTTTTCTGCACCTGCTGTGACTGATAACGCATACCGTTGTGTTGTGTTGCCATTGTTGGTAACAGTAAACGCCAAAGCCTGCTTGAGCGCGCTTGGAACAACGTTCGCATCGGCGACTTTGGCAACGGTCAGGTTGACCTTGTTGTCGACGACAAACGTCGCAGCGGCAGAGGTGATGCTGGTTTGACTGACACCACTGACCGAATAGGCCAGCGTGGCCGAGTTGCTAATAGTAGTGTTGGATGCAGTGCCTGCTGCCTTGGCATTCTGCGCTAGACTGAACATCATCCCCACAGCCAGCAGCGCTGCGAGTCCGATATTTGTCGACTTACTTCGAGTGAGGCTTTTCATTTTGATCTCCTTTGTAACGGGGTGAAAAATTAAGAAAACTTCTGTTCAATAAACTTTTTCGCGGTGGGCCAGGACCGAAAGGCGGCCCGCGCCCGGCCATTGGGGCGCGTATCCAGGGCGGGTCAGTCATGGGTTCGGGCAGCACATAGCGGCGACGATGCGCCACATTGCAACCGATCAGGGAATAAGTAGCAAAATTTGTCATGGTGTTATTTGATTACCGCGCGAAAATTAACTTCATCGCTCTTGCCAGCGCCCAACATGCCTTGGTATGTCCAACGCAAATGGGTGTAATCGGCAGCTAAGGCTGGGCGCGCTTTGCCGTCTGCACCTTTGACAGTTAGCTTGTCGGGCGCGGCATAGGTCTGGCCACCATCAACAGAAAAAACAATCACCATATTTTTTCCGGTGGCACTACCACCTTTGTAAACGCTGTCGTTCGGCACGGGGTTGGTGATGGCAATATCGCCCGCTGGTTTGTTAAGCATGTTTTTGAAAGTAGTGGTGTAGATGATCTCGTCCCCCGGCAATGCCTTATCCACCGCGATGCGATGGATTTCTTTCTTGCCATTTTTTTCCACAGTGATTTCACGTTCGGCCACGCTCTTCAGTTCAATCGAAGCAGAAGCAGCTTGGGTCGGTAATTGAAATGCCATCAGCAGCATGGCGGTGCAGAGGACTTGAAAGAAACGCGGGTTGAGCATGGTGATCTCCTGTTAGTTGATGGTGGTGCGAAAAGTGAACCAGGACGTCATGGGTACCGTGACAGTGCCTGGTGTATAAGTGACGGTATTGCCCCAGGTGATGCCAAAGTCAGTTAGGTCGCCATCAGCCGCATCGGTTTTTGCTACGCCATTCACGATGATGCTATTCGGGACGTAACTCGTGTCTAGGGGAATGGGATCAATGACGTTCAGCGCATCCACCGTGCCGACACCCGTGCCAGCGATGTCAATGCGATAGGTGAGAATGGAACCCGAAACAATTTTGCAGCCGCTGGCAGCGTTGCATCCAAATGGATCTTGCACATTAATTACGCTTTCGGTGAGGACTATCGCGGCAGTCGCATCGGCAAAGGCAATGACCAAATTTGATGTCGTCGCACCGCTTATCGTGACTGCGTTGCCACTGGTGAAGGCTGCATCGCTGAGCGTCACCGTCAGGTTGGCAATGCTGTTGGCATTGGCGTGTGCCGTAGCATTGCCGGTGAAGCTCAGCGTGACAGTGGTCGCGCTGGTTTTGGTCAGCACCGCAACCAACCCGGCTGGCACGTTGCTGACCACGCCACCGGCCAGTGCTACACCATTAGCACCGGTGAAAGTGTCGCCAGTCAGGGTCAGCGTGGGCACGGTGCTGATCGAACCGTTGTTGGCAACGGCTTCGACAAAAAATGTGGTGCTGTAAGCGATCGAGCTTGAGATCAAACTTACTCGATAGGCATCGCGCGCGGAATGCTTGCCGTCCAGCGTTGCATCGTCGCTGCCGCCTGCATCGGCGAACACCGTATCAACCCCCCCAGTATCGGCACCCGCCGTTTGAGTCGTGACTGCACCCTGCACAGCCGCTGCACCGCCCTGCAAGGTCGTAACCGTTAGGCTGACAATTGCTTGGTCATTCATCACTAGGCCAGCTGGGATGTTGCATACCACATATCCAATTTTGCTGGCATCGGCAGCCAGTTCGTCAATGAAGGTGGCGGTATCGGCCACATCGTAACCGGCCAGCGCACCGCTCTCGACGCGTGCGATGCAAGCCGTGCCGTCAAAATTGTCAATCCCGGAAAACAGCGTGGCACCGCTGGTGTTATTGGCTGCGGTCAAGCTGTAATCCTGCACGGCATTGCCGTTGTTGGTGATGATGAAATCGGTGACAGATGCGCTCTGGTTGGCGCTTACCGCAGTAGCTGCACCGCTGACTTCACCGACCGTGACATTGACTTTGCGATCAACCACGAACAAGGGTGTGTTGGAGGAAATGCCCACGCCACAGAAATTGCATTGCAGTAGCGCAGTGTTGCTAATAGCTGTACCGGAGAGGGTGCCTGCTGCATGGGCAGATGGCAATATCGAGATGAACAGGAAAAAACTGGACAGGGCAAATAAAATTAATTTGCAATTTTGAGTGGGTAAATTCTTATTGGGCTTCTGTTTACACATTCTGGCGGCCGTTTTTGCCGTATCTATATGTTTGTACGGCTTACATATACCAGAAGCAGGGCTTTTTCCATAGGCCGATTAGCGGGAATGGCAGGGGGGGATGAATGGTGGTTTATGGCAGACAGAAGGTCGAAATAGGAGGCTGTTAACTGCAACAATATGCATTAACTCTAAATTGACATGTTATACAGAAATCTGTATTGTTTTTATATGAAAACCACCCTCGACATCAATGATGCTTTGCTAGCTAACGCAAAGGCACTGGCAGCCCGCCAGCAAACGTCGCTCACAAGGTTGATTGAAGAGGGGTTAGAGCTTCGCCTACGCGCTTCTCGCGCCGTACCTCGCAACAACAGACGCAAAATTCCGGTTCACCATGGGCGCGGCGGGTTGATCTCAGGACTAAATCCGCTCAGCAATAAAGCCTTTCTGGATGCTGCTGATCATGACGCCTGATGTCAACGTGCTGATTGCTGCTTCACGCAGTGATCACCCCCACCACAAAATTGCCTACACCTGCCTTGACGAGGCAGCGGTTGCTTGCGCAACTGGCTCAAGTCTAAAAATTATGCCCATGGTAGCCGCCAGTTTTTTACGGCTAGCAACCCATGCGAAAATATTTGCCAAGCCCACTCCCATGAAGAATGCTTCCGCTTTTATTGATATGCTACTAACCATGCCCGGAGTAGAAATGCCATCTGTCAGTATTGAGTGGTCGGTGTTACGTCAACTCTGCTTAGCAAAGAAACTCCGTGCAAACGACATTCCCAATGCCTGGCTGGCCGCGACGGTCATTCATCTCGGCGAACATCTTGTTACGTTCGACACTGATTTCAAAAAATTGTTGGGGCGCACACAAGTTACGGTACTTGTGCCAAACTAAGAATGGCCTAACCCACATCTAGGTTTGAAGTAAACACCCGGCCTTATATTTAATATTTTTGACTCACAACCCAGCCATGCGCGTATTGTTTGTTACTTCCGAAGTTGCACCACTCATCAAAACGGGTGGCCTGGCTGATGTCAGTGCCGCGCTGCCAGTGGCGCTGCGGGCATTGAATGTTGATGTGCGTATCTTGCTGCCGGGTTATACCCAGGTTTTAAAAGCGCTACACAATCTGCAAGTCGCGGCAGACTTTCCCGCTTTGCCTGGCTACCCTCCGGCGCGCTTATTGGTGGATACCACGCCCAGCGGCGTACCCATCTGGATTATTGAATGCCCCATGCTTTATCAACGGGGCGGCGGGGCATACCAAAATGAAAGCGGTTTAGATTGGCCAGATAATGCTCATCGCTTTGGCCTGCTGTCAAAAATTGCTGCGCTATTAAGTTGTGCAGAAACTTCGCTGGCATGGAAGCCCGATGTCGTGCATTGCAATGACTGGCAAAGCGGGCTGACTCCTGCCTATTTGCATTTTTCCAAGCAGCCTGCACCCAGCGTGATGACTGTGCACAACATTGCTTTCCAAGGCTTGTTCCCGCCTCAATTAACTGCCGAACTGGGGCTGCCTGAACAGTGCTTTCAATCGGATGGCGTAGAGTTTTACGGCAAGCTGTCGTTTATGAAAGCGGGTTTGTTTTACGCCGACCACATCACCACCGTGAGTCCAACCTATGCCCAAGAAATTCAAACAGCCGAATTAGGATTCGGCCTGCATGGTTTGCTGGCATATAAAAATTCCACGCTATCCGGCATCTTGAATGGCATTGATATTAATGAATGGAATCCTGCGGCCGACCCCTATCTGACTTCGGCCTATGATGCAAAAAAATTGAATGGCAAAGCAGCCAACAAAAAAGCCTTGCAACACGCTATGGGATTGCATCTGGATGCACAGATTCCCTTGTTGGGCATGGTCGGCCGTTTTACCGAACAAAAGGGTTTGGATTTATTGCTGGAAGTTGCCACACAGTTGATTGCCTTGCCCGCGCAACTGGTGCTGCTGGGTAGCGGTGACGCAGAAATGGAACGATCGGCATTGGCGCTGGCGCATCAACATCCGGGGGAAATTGCCACCTTTGTTGGCTTCGACGAAAGCCTAGCGCACATGATCGAAGCGGGCGCAGATATTTTTTTGATGCCATCGCGCTTTGAACCGTGCGGCCTCAATCAGTTATACAGCCAACGCTATGGCACACCGCCCATCGTACATGCGACAGGCGGGCTAATAGACACGGTGGTGGATTGCAATGCCGCCTCGCTGCTGCGTGGCAATGCCAGCGGCTTTGTCTTCAACAACATGGACGCTCCAAGCCTGATGGCCGCTGCACGGCGTGCCGTAGCCGCCTACCATGATCAGAAAATATGGCCCGCATTACAACGCAACTGCATGAATAAAGATTTTAGCTGGCGACTGAGCGCCGCTGCTTACCATGATATTTATTCAAAGCTGCGGCG
>JANONO010000122.1:0-3677 GCA_031420875.1 Gallionellaceae bacterium
CCACCTGCGCGAATATCGGTGCGTGATTCATAATGAGCGTCGGTAAAATTTTCTGAGCGTCGTTGTCAATTAACGAAGACACCATAGCAGGATCAATCACCACGGCAGAGTACGCAAGAAATATCGGTATGAAGGCAAACAAAAAATACAGGCTGCCGCCAAGCAATGCGCCCCTGACTGCGGTCTTTTCATTCTTGGCCGACATCACGCGCTGAAATACATCCTGTTGCGGAATAGAGCCGAGCATCATGGTCACGGCTGCGCCAACAAAAGCCAGCACGTCGCGTGCTTCTAGTTTAGGCCAGAAGGTAAATTTATCCGCCTGCGCCGCATGATTGATAACTACGCTTGCTCCGCCCGCCATATCAGACACCATCCACGCCAGATATAACATGCCAAGCACGATAATAGTCATTTGGAAAGCATCGGTCAGCGCCACCGACCACATGCCGCCAAATAGCGTGTAAATCAGAACAATAGTGGCGCCTATCACCATGCCCTCCTGCTGCGAAATCGCACCTTGAGTGACAAAAGAAAATACCAGTCCGAGCGCCACAATTTGCGCCGATACCCAGCCCAGATAGGAAGCCACTATGGCCAAACTGGTCAGCACCTCTACCTTGCGGTTGTAACGCTGCCGGTAGTAGTCGCCAATGGTAAGCAAATTCATGCGATACAGCTTGGCTGCAAAAAATACGCCGACCAGAATTAGGCAGAAACTCGCACCGAAGGGGTCTTCCACGATCCCGGCCAGACCTTCCTGAACAAAAGTTGACGAGATTCCGAGCACGGTCTCGGCACCGAACCAGGTGGCAAACACGGTAGCGGTCACGATATAGAGCGGCAAGCGCCGTCCGGCGACCACGTAGTCGCGCGTGTTGTGGACGCGCGTGGCGGCATACAAACCGATGCCGATGGAGACGATTAAATAGAGAATGACAAACCAGATCAGCATGGGTTTCCCGTAAATTTAATAAGGGGCACGGCGCGCCATGCCCCTACGCTTACAACTCTTGGGCATGGTCGGCCAGATATTTCGCGACACCTTCGCTAGAAGCGCCCATACCCGCTTTGCCCTTGTGCCAGCCCGCTGGGCAAACCTCGCCATGCCGCTCGGTAAATTGCAGCGCATCTATCATGCGTAACATCTCATCCATATTGCGCCCCAGCGACAGATCATTCACCACTTGGTGGCGCACGATGCCGGTGCGGTCTATCAGAAAAGAGCCACGGTAAGCGACACCATCTGCACCCTCTACATCATAAGCACGGCAAATCTCATGTTTGATGTCGGCCACCAGCGGGTAACGCACCTGACCTATGCCGCCCTTATTCACTGGCGTGTTCTTCCATGCCAAATGGGAGAAATGGGAATCAATGGAAATGCCGATCACCTCAACATTGTGCTTCTTGAATTCGTCCAAGCGATGGTCAAAAGCAATAATTTCGGAAGGACAAACAAAAGTAAAATCGAGCGGATAAAAAAACACCACGCCATATTTTCCATTCAAGTGCGAACTCAAATTAAAGGTTTCGTTAAATTCATTATTGCCCATCACCGCGATAGCAGTGAAATCTGGAGCAGGTTTTCCGACAAGAACAGCCATGATTCATTCCTTTTCGACTTAAATTTAAAAGAAGGAATCTAACCAGTAGCAAGGCGGGTGTCAACCAAAACCCGCGACACTTCAGCCGCCGTGGATTTTTCTAACACCCCCTGATAATATGACCACTTAAATGTAACCACAATGACAAAGCATCATGTAAATACCTGCGGCAGCATTCAAGGAAAATTGCCTGAAAATCATGGATGAAGTGGAAAAAAGCCACAGCCCGGTTACCATCACCAAGCGCGGTAGGCCGGTTGCCCAACTGGTTCCGGTGGATCATCCCGGAATAAAACGAAAACCACTGTTCGGTTATATGGCAGGAGAAGCGACCCTGCTAGGCGATGTGGCGAACATGCCAAAAACCATCTGGGAAGCCGAAGCCGGAACAGAACCTAACCTCAAAATGAAAACCCACCGTGCGCGCTGAGCCTATCCTGTTGCCCAACTTGCTACTGGACACCCACATCTGGCTATGGCTGGCTTGCGGCGTACAGGGGAAACTCCGCCCAGCCGCACTGCGCACCATCGAACAAGCCGGACAGCGCCGCACCCTGTTCGTCTCCATCATCTCGGTGTGGGAAATCGCCCTGCTTGAAAGCAAACAACGCATCGTCCTGCCGATGCCGACGCAAAAATGGTTAACACGCACACTAGACAATCCAGAAATCAAACTGATCAGCCTCGACGAACCGGAAATTGTTCTGGATAGCTGCCACCTGCCGGAAAAATTCCACGCTGACCCAGCGGATCTTTTTCTGGTTGCCGCCGCCCGCGCCAGAAACGCCACACTGGGCACTGCCAACCAGCGCATTTTGGATTATTCAAAACTTGTCCATGTAAAAACCCTAGCCCCATGAGCGATCAACTGCAACTCCCCAGCTACTCCAACCAACACCTCGCCGAACTCAGTCCGGCCAAACTCACCGACATCCTTATCGAAAACGCAGATCGTGTCCCGCGCAACGTCATAGATGAATGCGCCCGTCGCGGCGACGAGATGACGGAATATTTGGACATTTTGGACGATGAGGATTTTCTTTGGTCGGACGATGCCAGCGATGGTGTGTGGTGGCTGCAACATCATGCGGCCTGCATACTCGGACTCATCCCCAGCGAACCAGCAGGTCTGAAGCTGGTGGAAATCATGCGGCAGCTAGCGCAAGAAGATGACGACATGCAAGACTGGCTCTCCGGCTATTGGCCCGCACTGTTCTTGAACAAGCCGGATAGCGTGCTGTCCGCCTTGATCGCCCTCTGCGAAGACGGAAATCAAAGCGAGTACATGCGTTTCAACGCCATCGAAACAGTAACCGCCGCAGCCGCACGCCAAGGTGGTGAAAAGCTCGAACAAGTTCTGGCATGGATCGCCGGAATGGCAAAAGATGAGGACGATGACTGGGAGTTTCGTTTATTGACGGCCAGCCTGTTGCTGCATTTCCCGCGCGAACAATATCGGCCATTGCTAGAGGATTTAGCCGAGCAACAGGGCGGATTCATGGTGCATTTCTCAGCAGAGCAAATCCAACAAGCGTATGCAGGAAAATATTACCCGCCCGAATGGGAGCGATTCACCGACCCGTGGGCATTTTACCAACCGGATGCCATCACCAAACGCCAGATACGCTGGCATGAAGAAGACGAAAGTAGAAAAGAACGCAGTCTAAAAGTGGATGCGGATTACCCGTCCGCCCCATATGACCCGTACTATGTTCACGAACCCTACCTCCGCCCCGAACCCAAAACCGGACGCAACGATCCCTGTCCATGCGGCAGCGGCAAGAAATATAAAAAGTGCTGTTTGGCTGTTTGGGCGTAAAAAACCCCGCAAAGCTATGTACAGTGCGGGTTTCGTGTAATGTTTAAGGCATTTTGAGACTGCCTGAAACTGTGTCTTGGGATAGGTACAATTGAATCATGGCTCGAAAGCCTTTCAAATAAACGTTCTGTAAATTTCAAATTGCCAAGATACCAACAATAGTGCCAACAAACCTTAATAGTCAGCCCTTAACAAGAGTGCATTCTACCAAATAAATCACACCACTTAATGGATTGTCAGCATCGGGGGGA
>JANONO010000123.1:0-2682 GCA_031420875.1 Gallionellaceae bacterium
CCCACACCTTCGGCAAAAGCATTCTCGCCGAACACAAATACCGGCACATCCGCGCCCAGAGATAAGCCCAACTGCATCAAACGATCACGCGACAATCCCAAGCTCCACAAGCGACTCAACGCGAGCAGCGTAGTTGCAGCATCAGAACTACCGCCGCCCAATCCACCCCCCAAGGGAATGCGTTTTTCCAGTGTGATGTCCACACCTAGAGGGCATCCACATTCCTTCTGCAACAAACGTGCGGCGCGCACACATAAATCCTGTTCCTGTGGTACGCCAGCCAGCGCACTCAGGCGTTGCACCACACCATCCTCACGCAAGGTGAAATGTAAAGTGTCGCTGAAATCAATAAAACGAAACAAGGTTTGCAGCAGATGGTAACCATCTGCCCTACGCCCCGTAATATGCAGGAATAAATTTAGTTTTGCGGGCGCAGCGCAGATCAGTGTAGTAATGGCATTTCCCATTGGTCAATCAATAATCGAATTTCCAAGTCTGCGCGTTGCAGCGCTAATCGCAGCGGCAAGCTATCCTGCGCAGATGTTGCATAGCGCGTATAACTAACCGCCCAACCGTCTTGCTGCAACGCAGTGATTTGGCTGTTAGCATCGCGCTCAATGTTATATTCCCCAAGCGGCGCAGGCATAGCCAGCACCCAGTATTGCAGCCCTGACAAGGGCATAGACCAGCCCAGCACCTGTTGCGTGAGTTCCTCGGCGCTTTGTGCTGTGTAATGTTTGTCCGATGTATCCAGCGTTACACCCTGATTGTCGCGATGTATGCGCGCCACAGTTTGCCCCAAGGGTGCGAACAACAGGATTTCATCCGCCTCAACATGATGTGTCCAACGCATCGTAGCCGAAGTTCGCTGGCCATTATGTTTGATGGAAATGCGCCCTGAAATCACGAATGGTGAGAGTTCAGCCTGTGCCGGTCGAGTAACAATTTGCGATGCAGGCGGCGTGTGGGCACAAGCAAACAAGAAAAAAATCGGCAGACTTGAAAATACAATGCCACGAAAATTCATTGTCGGCCGCCTTTAAAAATTCAAAATCCTAAGCGAGGCAAGGCGCGAGCAAAAAATTGCGACGCCGCATATGCAGGATATGTAAGGAGTGATTTTTTGTGAGTAACGCAGCATCGCGACGGAGTTTGGCTTTTTAGAGATGGCCTGTCAAGAATGGGTCGCTATGCCAATTGGATGGGTATCCTGTTCCAACAGATTGCTCATCTCCTCCAACGGTGGCAACTCCTGTAATGAGCGCAGGTTGAGGTCATCCAACATTTGTTTAGTGGTGGCATACAGCCCAGGCTTGCCGGGCACATCGCGCGTTCCGACCACGTCTATCCAGCCACGCGCTTCCAGCGTTTTCAGAATTTGTGAGGACACTGCCACGCCGCGTATTTCTTCTATATCACCGCGCGTCACTGGTTGGCGGTAGGTAATGATGGCCAGAGTTTCCATCACGGCGCGCGAATAACGCGGCGGTCTTTGTGGATTGAGGCGATCGAGACTGGCCTGCATTTCTGGGCGCGCACGAAAACGCCAGCCATTCGCCACGCGGTTAAGTTCCACGCCGCTGTTCGCGTATTGTTGTTCCAATTGTTGCAACAACTCTTCGAGCAAGCTATTTTCTAGCGGTGCGTCATAAAGTTTTTTCAGTTCGGCTAAAGACAAAGGTTCTTGCGTAGTCAGCAAGGCCGCTTCCAGCACACGCAGCATCTTCCCCCTCACTTCCGGGGAGAGCGGAGCGCTGATAGCGGCTACGATTTCGGCAGCAGCGCTGCCCTCCTCTATTAAAATTGGCGAAATGGGCGCAATGAATTGCGCCACTACAGATGCGGGATGCGAGAGATCACTCGACTGCGGTAAGGTTTCGGCTTGCTCGGACATAGATATTCCCCAGTGTTTCGGTTTGTGTAATTTCAACCAAAGTTTCCTTGGCCAATTCCAGAATAGCGATGAAGGTGACCACCAGTTGCGGGATGCCGCCGCTGACATCAAACAGATTTTCAAATGTCTCGAATTCGCCGTGCCGAAACTGGCGCAGCAAGCGTGTCATTTGTTCGCGCACCGACAACTCCTCGCGCCGCACTTTGTGATGCGTGTTGACTTTCGCGCGCGCCAGCAAAGCCAGCCACGCCTGACGTAAATCTTCGACGGCAACATTGGGCAGTTGTTGCTCTACAGTGCGCTCGATCAGCACCTGCACCAACTCGAAATCGCGCCCGGCTTGCGGCAATTCGTTCAGCTTTTGCGCCGCCAGTTTCATCTGCTCATATTCCAGCAAGCGACGCATCAGTTCGACACGCGGGTCTTCGCCGCTCTCTGCCTCGCTTGCCTTGGGCGGGCGCGGCAACAACATGCGCGACTTGATCTCAATCAGCACCGCCGCCATCAGCAAATATTCCGCCGCCAATTCCATGCGGTTGCGCTGCATCGCCTCAATGTAACCCATGTATTGCAGCGTCAATTGCGCCATGGGAATATCGAGCACATCCAGATTGTGCTTGCGGATTAAATACAGCAGCAAATCCAATGGCCCCTGAAAAGTCTCCAGCACCACCTCCAGCGCATCCGGCGGGATGTAGAGATCCTGCGGCATTTGCAGCATAGGCTCGCCGTGGATGCGGGCGAGTGGTGGCGTCATGGTTTGCGCTTCGCTCATAGAATTAACTATA
>JANONO010000124.1:0-9550 GCA_031420875.1 Gallionellaceae bacterium
AAAATTTTGCCCAGCGCTTTTTTGTCCTTGACCTCGAAGCCCACGTCTATTGCAGACGAAACTTTATCCTCGTATTCCACCTCCGCCTCGGCCAACGCCGACTGGCAATCCAGGCACCAGTTAACCGGCTTGTAGCCCTGATACAAATAACCATGCTCATGAATTTTCCCCAGCGCACGGATAATGTCGGCCTCGGTGTTGAAATCCATGGTCAAATAAGGATGATCCCAATCGCCCAGCACACCCAAGCGGATGAAGTCTTTTTTCTGCCGTTCGATTTGTTCGGCGGCATATTCACGGCACAGCGCGCGAAATTTTGCAGGCTCCATACCCTTGCCGTGTTTCTTCTCAACCTGCAATTCTATCGGTAAGCCGTGGCAATCCCAGCCCGGCACATAAGGCGCATCAAAACCAGAAAGCGTCTTGCTCTTGATGATGATGTCCTTGAGCACTTTATTGACTGCATGGCCGATGTGAATATCGCCGTTGGCATAAGGTGGGCCGTCATGCAGTATGAATTTTGGACGGCCTTTGCTGGCTGCGCGTATCTTCTGATAACGCTGCTGCACCTGCCACTGCGCCAGCATCTGCGGTTCGCGCTTGGCCAGATCGCCGCGCATGGGGAAAGGGGTGTCGGGTAAATTTAAAGTATGCTTGTAATCGGTCATGTCGGGTAGTCAGTCATGTTGTTTAAACCATTGCTTGGTATTGTCCACATCCAACGCGATTTGCCGCGTCAGCATTTCCACGTTGGGATATTTTTCTTCATCACGCAGCTTATGCAAAAAATCCACACGCAGGTGTTTGTTATAAATCTCACTCGCAAAATTGAATAGATGCACTTCCAGCACGGGCTTACCATGCTCATGCACGGTCGGGCGCACACCCAGGCTGGCTACACCTTGCGTTGGTGGCATACCATCACCTTGCACACGCACCACAAAAATTCCGTTCAAGGGTGGGCGGTTATGTTTCAACTGAATGTTGGCGGTCGGGAAGCCTATCTGTTTGCCGAGGCCGTCGCCGTGCTCTACTCGCCCGCTGATGCTGTAGGGCCGCCCCAGATAAGACTGAGCCAGAGACATATTTCCTTGTGCCAGTGCTGCACGCACTGCGGTGCTGGAGATGCGGACACCCGCATGCAATACGCTGTGCATGGCTTGCACTTCAAATCCATGCTGCGCGCCCACACTCTTCATTAACGCAAAATCTCCGCTACGTTTGCTGCCGAAACGAAAATCATCGCCGATCAGCACATATTTCGCCGCCAGTTTTTCATGCAGTGCCGATGCAAAATCGGCGGCACTCATCTGTGCAAAGCTACGATTAAAACGGCACACATGCACACGATCTATGCCCATGTCGGCGAACAGTTCCAGCTTTTCGCGCAGATTGGTCAAGCGTACTGGAGCTTGCTGTGGCGTAAAGAATTCACGCGGATGTGGCTCGAATACGATCACTGCCGACGACCATTTGTGCAAATTCCCAACTTCTTTTACTTTTGTCAGTAAAGCCTGATGCCCCAAATGCACGCCATCAAAATTTCCAATGGTAAGTGCAACTGGTTTACGATCTGTGGCATATAGCCCGCGATAAATCAACATCAAAATGCCAAATCATTCAATAAATATAGAGCGTGAGATTATACCGTGATCGAGGCGCGCAGGACGATCCCTAAGTAAAACCGGCTATCAATAGGGTATTTTTGCCGCGTTCGGATTTTCAGTTTTAAATCTGTAGGTACGCAAATGCTAGAACACGGGGGGTATTTTGGCCTTATTTCCAGACACCATTGCATTTCATCTGCTGCCATATTACGCATGGCGAAAAATTTATAGGCTAGGCGATTTGGCAAAGGCTGGCAGGTATGAGGTGATAAATGGCGGTAGTTGCAGTATTTAATCAAAAGGGTGGCGTAGGTAAAACGACCACCTGCCTAAATGTGACGGCGGCTCTGGACATCGCGCAGCAATGCCCTATAGCCCTGGATTTTGATCCGCAATCGCACTTGACGCTGGCGAGTGGGGTTGCAGGGGTGAAGTCAGACAACGGTATAGCGGCATTTTTCAAACATAAAACTCCGTTGGCTAGTTTGTTACATCAAACTTCGCGTGGCTGGAAAATTGTCCCTGCCACCTTGGAGCTGGCAAAAATTGACGCATTATTGGGTAGTGATGCCAAGGCTGCAACCTTGCTCAGGCAGGGCTTGAAGGATGGTTTGGCACTGAACGGCACACCTATCCTGATTGACTGTTGCCCGACATTGGGTGTGCTGACCCTGAATGCTTTATTGGCATCTGACCGGGTGCTGATTCCCGTATCGGCGGATTTTCTTTCACTGCAAGGTGTGTATCGTTTGGATAGTGCGCTAAATGTTTTGGAGGAGAAACTCAAGCGAAAATTTGAGCGGCGTATTGTCATCACACGCTTTGATTCACGGCGCAAGTTGTCATACGATATTTACGACAAGCTTAAGCAGCGATATGGATCATTAATATGCAGCACACGCATCGGAGAGAATGTTTCATTGGCAACCAGCCCGATGCACAACATGGATATATTTTCTTTTGCGCCACATAGTCCGGGAGCAGCGGATTATCTGGCTTTGACTAAAGAATTGTTGGACAGTGGTTTTTTTGCTGGTCAGCATTAAGCGCTAGCCAGCAATCCTTTCTGTTCATCACATATGCCAAATAAGTAGGGTGGAACGGTGCAGGTCATCTACTTTGACAACCTCGTGCGGGGTCTGCTCAGGCACGGCAAAGGTGCTGCTGATGAACAGGGTGCCGGGTCGCATTTCGGCGCGAGCCTTGCGCCAGAGTTGAGCCATAGGCACGGGTGAGAGATAGGCAAAGATTACATCGTATTGCGCTAAGTCGTATTCCCAGAAATCCCCCCAATGCAGGTGACAGTTGCGGTAACCGCCAAATTTGGCGCGTAACCAGCCCCATAAAAATGGTAGCGGGGCAATCTCCACGCCGCTGTATATCCCGTCCGGGCGAGCTTTGGCAAGGTGAGTCAATATGCCGCCTAACCCCGAACCCAAATCCATAAAAGTAAAACCTGAATTGCTTGCGGCACCTGAATTTTTTGCGGCGACAGGTAAAAAAATTTCTATGGCACGATGTACTTTGTTGCTGGAAAGATACAACGGCACTTGCGAACGAAAGACGCTGCCATACACCAGCAATAAAATCAGAAACGCGCCCAGAAAAAAATAGGTGGGCACATTGACCGAAAGCAATAACACCACGGCGGGCGCAAATAACAACTGGATGGCTAACCACCATTTGGCGAGGCCGGAAAAATAACTGAATGTGGCTGCCAGCAAGCCGCATAACAAGGCAAGCATCAATGGTGAGCTACGCAATCCGGTAACGACGACTAGAAAAAATATGAGCGAGAATGCGAGGCATTGCAGCAGCAGTGCAATAGCAGATGGTGGGTATTTTTCGAGCGCAGAGTTGAGGTGCATTGCAAGAAGCTTAATTTTTCTTCAGCTGATAGGATAACTTAAGCTCACCTGGATGCAAGTCGGTATCGGGTTTAAATGTCTCGGCTTCAAATTTAATGGACTCGGAAATTAAACCGAGCCGAGCGGCGTTATTCACGGTGAGCTTAGCAGCTTGAATTTCGGCAGCATGGTTGGATTTTCCGGCACTTGCGTTCGCTGAGAATAGAGATTCTTTACCGTAGAACATTATTCCGATGAAGGCTAATGTACAAGCCAATCCCGCTGTCTTTGTCAGCCCGCTAGTTGGTATGAGATTGTGCAGATTTGTCATCCAATTTTTTTCGGTTACTTTGCTGCGGGTATGATCCATACGCGCACGAAGGCGCGCATTTTCTTGCTCTTTAATCTCGGCTTGTTGTCGCTCCGCCATCGCCACTTGATACACCAGCATTGTTTGGGATTGCGCGGCATGGCGAGCTCGATGCTCTTCGGCCATATGTTGCTCTGTTGCATCTGCCATGAGAGTTTCCGTACTTTTTCGCAGCCTATTGCTGGCGTCAACAATTTCCTTGGCACGATTAATAGCCACCTGCTCCATCGTAACTTTATCTTGCATGGCTTGTACGGCCAGACGCTCTGCTTCAATGCGAGCCTGCATAGCCAATTCAGCTTCCGCCGCCAGCGCTCTACGTTGCGCCGCTTGTACCAGCAAACCACGTTCTTGTTCGAGTTGAACTTGGACTTGCTCCAGCAATTTTTCCTCAACTTGCTTACGCTCTTCGGCTGCTAATTTCATCTCCTCTGAAATTTTGCTACGTTTGCGCGCTGTTACTACAGCCAAAGACTCGCAACGAATACGTTCTTGGTCAACTGCGGCAGCTTTTTGCTCTTCCTCAATACGCAGCTTCACCATATTTTCTCCGCGCATCATGGCAACACTGCTTGCCTGTTTCGCCGCAACAATTTTTTCGCGGAAGCTGATCGTGGCAATAGTATGGTTGCGAATTTTTTCTTTGGTCGCTGTAAGTGCCTGTCTTTCCGCCTCTGCACGAGCTTTGGCTATGTCCATAGCATGTAGCGCTGCCTGCTCTTTATCTAAGGCGTCTTGAGCGGCCTGCATGTTTAAATTTTTCGTTTCCTCGACCATTTCTTGGGTGCAAACTTCATGTCTGATTCGCTCGTTATCTGCTTCTATAGCGCGTAATTCAGAGGCCATGCGTTCCTCTATTTCCGCGATGGTTCGCTGCTCGGTTTCGATTTTAATTTCAGCGATGCGATGCGCTTCTCTGTCTAAATTCGCACGTTTTTTTGCAGCAGTAGCAGCAAATTCAAGTGCCTGAATTTTTTGGTGTGCCGCTAAAATGGCGGCGCGCTCTGCATCCATGCTTAACTCAGTGGCTGAGGATTCATTTTTCAGCGCTTCGGCATATAGCTGTGCGGTTTGTAAGGCAAACTCTTGTTCCAGTTTGGCACGCTTTTCTGCTGCTTGCGCGGCACATAATTCTGCTGCGGCGCTTCTTTTTATTTGTTCTAACTCACGCTGCTCGGAATTTGCCCGATTGCGAGCGGATTGCATCTTCTCCGCTTCGCTTTGCGCCCTCTGCGTAGCAAGGTCGCGCAAGCGCAATTCAAGTTTTAATCGTTCTTGTATATGGTTTTTTTGGGCTTGTTCAGCTGCACGTCGCTCTGCACCAGCTTGTGCGGTATTCGCCATTATTTCTGTGATAGCCAAATGATTGGCGTGTATTTCATCTTCAAGAATTTTCTTGGCTTGAAGCTCAGCCTGATACTTACGTTCGGCCACCACCGCTAGATCATGCTCTGCTTTGGCTTTGTCTTCAGCGACAATAAGCGCGGTTTGCTCATAATGCAGGCGTTGATTCAGATCGTCTTGCGCCTGCCGCTCTGCATTCAGTTTTGCCAGAATTTCTTGCTTAAGCCGTGACTCACAAGCCAACTTGTCTTGCAGTTCGCGAGTCAGCATTTTTTCTGCCTCGGTTTTTATTTTAATTACTTCGGTAAGCTCTATTTCATCCCGACACTTTTCCTCAATCTGCGCGGCTAATTCAGCTTCGACTCGTGCGCGTTCTTGGGCTACCTTGCAGGCATGAGCTTCAGCGCGTGCACGCGCAAAAGCTGAAAGGTCGGCTTGCGTTTCGGCTTCAATACGCGCACGGGCTTCCTGAATAGCTTGAGATTCAGCAATGAATTCTTCGCTGTCGCTGCTAAGGGATCGTATGACGGCTAGTTTTGGCATGATATTGCCCTTTGGCTGCTTAAGGCGCTGATCGCGCCAATCTTGGAGCCTCGACTGGAGGAGACTCTTAGTTTCAGCAAGATAGCAGTTCGGACGCTGATTAAAACGCAGAACAAAGCGGGAAAGTTAGCCTATTTCTGAATAGATCAAGCGCTATGGTTGCGGATTTGGAGGGTCGCGCTTGATTAACGGTTCGGCCAAGGGGGTAACGATTTCAGGATTTTTTGATTCACTATTTACCGCAGTAAGGCTTGGAATAGCGGGAGTTTCTACTTGAGTTGGAACAGCCAATTTGGGAGGCTGTGGCATATAAACTTGATTTTTGGCCGGACTTGCATTCTTAGTCGGGCTTATATTTTTGGCCAGATTGCTATCTTTAGCTAGGCTGGCGGGCAAGCTGTTAGGCGCAAGCAGAGACGGCAATAACAGTTTGTTTGGAGGTGCTGATGGGGCAGCAACCAAAGGGGAGTTCACTGACTGAAAAACGGGTGGACTCATCTTAATGCCTTGACTTAGGGAAGGTGGGGGAGCTGCATTCAGCCTTAACTGGTAAATTTCCCATCCCTGCCATGAGGCAGCAGCGCTTGCAGTGACCACGAGTATTGTCCACAACCATGCACGGCGTATTTTGTCCTGCTTGCGGATTATCTGAATCTTGGCTTTACCGAAAATCGTTTGCTCAATTTTTGCTTCACCAATATCTGTCCACACATTTACATTGGGCGGTGAAGTGCTTGCCTGCAACTGGCGGTCAGGAATATAAAACTGTTCGATGGCTCGTCCCATTTTATGCTTCCTCGAATTTTTCAGATCAGTGAAATTTTGAAATTGAGTGGCAACCTCAATGCTGATGCCCGCCCTCACCATGCGTATGCCCATGCGTCAACTCTTCTGCCGTTGCTGCGCGGACTGCGGTTACTGTGCCTACAAAACTCAAGGTCTTGCCGGCCAGCGGGTGGTTGCCATCTACCGTCACTTCACTGTCGGTGACATCTACCACGGTAAAGAGAGAATAATCATCATCATCGCCCCCCTCTACGCCGCCTTCAAATTGCATACCAATGGCAATTTCATCGGGAAATGAATTTCGTGGCTCTACCCGCACGAGGTCATGCTCATACTCTCCGAATGCGTCATCCGGCTCCATGGTTAGGGCACATTTCGCGCCCACATCTTTGCCGTGCAGCGCTTCTTCTACGGTGGGAAAAATTCCATCATAGCCGCCATGCAAGTAGCTGACGGGCTGTTCTGTTCTTTCTAACAACGTACCATTTGCGTCGGACAAGTCGTAGCTGAGTGATACGACGGTATCTTTTGCAATTTTCATTTTATTTCCTTTACTAGATTAAGAATTTCATCAGCATGGCCGTGCGCTTGAACGCCATACAAGGCGTGGCGTAATTTTCCAAGTTGGTCTATGACAAAGGTTGAGCGTTGAACCGAAACTTTTTTATGTCCATCCACCTCCTTGTCGTACAGCACCCCATATTTTTTGCAGACTTTTGATTCTGTGTCAGACAACAACAATACCGAAAGTCCATATTTGTCGCGGAAGGTGGCGTGGCTCAGGCAATCATCGCGGCTGATGCCTATCACCTGAGTGTTAAGGCTGGCGAAATCGTCGTCTAATTTAGAGAATTCATTCGCCTCTATCGTGCAGCCGGGCGTGTCATCTTTTGGATAAAAATATAGGACAATATTTTTCTTGCCGCGTAGCGCCGCTAAATTAAACACTTCCATATCCGCATCGGGTAATTCAAACGGTGGTGCTTCCATCCCAGCTTGTAGCAACATTTATGTTCTCCTCCTGCGTGGCATTTTAACTTAAATTTTTATAGCGCAGTTGCGAACGCTATAATTGTGCGATGAAAAATAATCCTAAAATTCCCGGTGGGTTGCCAATTGGGCTGACAAGTGGGCTGCCAAGTGAGCTGCTAGCTGGGCTGACAGTCACAAAATTTCTACGTGAATACTGGCAAAAAAAACCTTTGCTGATCCGCCAAGCCTTTCCGCAGTTTAAGGGCTTGCTCAAGCCTCGACAATTACTCGCCTTGGCCTGTGACGAGGATGCTCAAGCACGTCTGGTGACTCAGCGGCGCGGCCAATGGCAGTTACAGCATGGCCCTTTTGAAACTGGTCATTTTGACAGGCTCGGCAAAGATAAGTGGACGGTGCTGGTGCAGGGCGTGAATTACACCTTGCCCGCTGCCGCCGAGTTGCTCGATCATTTCAACTTCATTCCCCATGCCCGGCTGGATGATTTAATGGTGAGCTATGCTTCAGCGGGCGGCGGGGTGGGGCCACATGTGGATTCTTATGACGTGTTTTTGTTGCAGGGTGCTGGGCACAGGCGCTGGCAAGTTTCCGCACAAAAGGATCTCACCCTGATCGAAGATGCGCCGCTGAAAATTTTGCGTCATTTCAAGCCTGAACAAGAATGGGTATTGGCACCCGGCGATATGCTTTATCTGCCTCCGCACTATGCCCACAATGGCATTGCCGAAGACGACTGCATGACCTACTCCATCGGCTTTCGTGCCCCATCTGGTCAGGAATTGGCGGAGCAATTTATGGTGTATATGCAGGATCGCGTTAGCTTGGAGGGAATGTATGCCGATCCCGATCTCAAGCCACAGCAGCATCCGTCTGAAATCAGCTCAAGAATGTTGCAGCAAGTAGAAAAAATGATACGGCAGGTGCAATGGGGCAAGCACGACATCGCCGAGTTTGTCGGCAGTTATCTTAGCGAACCCAAACCGCACATTTTCTTTAAGCCGCCGACCAAGTCCCTCAGCCGAGCATCTTTCGAGAAAGCGCTGCATACTCGTGGCGTGGCGCTATCTTTGAAATCGCAGATGCTGTGCCATCGCAACACGGTGTTCATTAATGGCATGGCACATGCTGTTAATAGAGAGGCTTATGTAGTGCTGCGTGTTCTGGCCGATACTCATCGGCTTGTTCCTGCGCTTGCGTTGACGGCGGAGGTGGTGGATCTGCTGCACCAATGGTATGCGGATGGTTATATTTTATTCGCGTAAAAATAGAGATGCGTCGCGATGAATAAAAAAACGGGGCAGATTTTCATCTGCCCCGTAATTTTTTTACTTACTGACTAAATATTTAAAGCATAGAAAATTCCACTATCTTACGTTCGCAATACCAACGATCCGTGAGTTGTTGGATTCAATGAATTCCGTGATGACCTTAGCGGAATCATCCTCTACCCATATGCGATAGTAAGCCACCGCCAGTGCGCTGAGATTACAGGTCAACACACCTGAATTTAGAGCACCAGCGGATAAAGAAGCCACATCTCGGCTACAGATCGCCACTTTTGGATAGGCAATAGTTTGACCGATAGACGGGACTCGCTGCGCGGAGTAACGAACAGTAAACGCCCCCGCACCCAGAGTTCCCGCATTTCTGACTGAGTCTTGAATGGTCAAACTTCTGCCAGATTGCACCAAACTCACAGTACCAGGCAGCAGATCCGGCAGCAACACAACAGTTACTCTAGTGGCAGAGCAACGGCTGTTATTACTTTCATTGAGCTCATTGACCGCATTGCCGGGATCGGCCTTGGCACAAACATAATAGATCCCTGCGGGCATTGTTCTGGGGATGACCAAACTGCTGCCAATTGTTCCATTTGCCATTCTAGGAGCCACGGGTGCTACAGCGCGGACGAACGGAATAAACCGGTCATCCGCATTGCCGTAGATAGCATCACGGGAAAGACGGAAGGCGATAGGGAAGCCTATGCTTGTTGAACCCCCTTGCTTGCCGACCGTATTTGATACCATCAAAGCTCCACCCGCCCTAACAGAGACTGTAGTGGG
>JANONO010000125.1:0-2812 GCA_031420875.1 Gallionellaceae bacterium
ACAGCGCGTTTTATATCACGAAATTGAGATCGGGTTAGTAAATAATGCGCCCATGTTATTTTCCCCTATATTTTCACGGACAAGCGTTAAGTGGCCTGCTATGATTGTCCGCAATTTACAGCTTGTCTTCGCATCCATTCACGCATCCATTCATGCCCCGTCCAATACGCGCTCATATTGATCTATCTGCACTGGAGCACAACTTGCGCCTTGCCCGCAAGCTGACGACTGCGCGCATCATGGCGATAATTAAGGCGGCGGCTTATGGACATGGCTTGTTGCGTGCTGCGGAAGCGTTGAATGCAGCAGACGGCTTTGCCTTGCTAGATGTAAAGGATGCCGTGCAGTTACGCGAAGCCGGGTTTCGCCAGACGCTGCTGTTGCTGGAAGGTTTTTTTACCGTTGATGATTTACCACTACTGGCCGAATATGATCTTGCGTGTGTGATTCACAGCTCACAGCAGATGGCCATGCTGGATGCTTATCCGCGCCGTAGCAGCTTGCAGGTATGGCTCAAGGTCAACAGCGGCATGAATCGCCTCGGCTTTACACCACAGGAAATTCCCGCTGTGATGGAGAAACTTAAATCCCATCCGGCGGTGCGTGACATTACTTTAATGACCCATTTCTCTCATGCTGATGAAGCCGCAGGAGTGGCGACGCAACTGGGCATATTCAATGCACTCGCCGCACCCTACCGCGTGGCGCGCTCACTGGCTAATTCTGCCGCCTTGTTGCGCTATCCAGCTACTCACGGCGATTGGGTGCGCCCCGGCATCATGCTGTATGGCGCGTCACCGTTCCCGGAAGTCAGCGCGCAACAACTGGGCTTGCGCCCGGCTATGACGCTACATAGCGAAATTATTTCTGTGTGTGAGTTGCGCGCCGGAGAAACCATAGGCTACGGCGGACAATTTCGTGCAGATTCCAACATGCGCGTCGGCGTAGTCGCCTGCGGCTATGCCGACGGCTATCCACGTCACGCACAAGCTGGCACACCAGTGCTGGTGCAAGGCCGGCGCACACGACTGCTGGGGCGTGTTTCTATGGATATGCTGACGGTGGATTTGAGTGCCTGGCCAGATGCCGCAGTGGGTAGCCGCGTGACATTATGGGGAGAAGGTTTGCCGGTGGAAGAAGTGGCTCATGCAGCGGGCACAATCAGCTATGAATTGCTGTGTGCGCTAACGGCAAGAGTACCGATGGTAATGGTGTGAGGCAGAAGCTACAGTTGGGGGTTAATCTTCACCTCTGGTTTTTTCCAAGCAGAGTGAGCATTGTTTAGTAGTGAAAAAATGGGGAAGGCTCATGCGCTCACCCTATGCGTTCAACCCAAATTGTCTATTAGCCCGTCATTCGGCTTAATGGACATACATGGACGCCCACTGTTTTGCCAAACTTTCAATCGTTAATTTTGAGAAGGTAAAGATTGCAGCCATACATCCGGACTTTATGTGAAGCGCATTGCTTCTGTCCCTGATGGAATACGCTGGTCGAGGCTCTATCAATCTGACGCACTTGACGTGCTTTGTCCATTACGAGCTTACCCAACCACGGTCTGACCTGTCTCGCCATCACTTCATGATTGCCTGTGCAATCGGTGGAAGTTCTTCTCCTTAAACTTGGTGTCCTTAAACTTGGTTGCCAATACGTATCGTTCTGATACGCTCCTATTTGTTTGACCTGATCACGCGACGGCGGTCTTCGCCGCCGAAATGTAATCCTGTTCGTATGCCTTGCCCTTTGCCAATAACGCCCAGATAATGCGTGCATTTTTGTTCGCCAACGCCACGGCGGCAACGTTTTTATTCCGTCTACCCATCAAGTTACACAGCCATTGATCAGGCTCCGCCTTGTTCTCGGCAAAGCGGATGACCGCTCGCGCTCCGTGGATCAGCAAGGTGCGCAGGTAAGTATCGCCGCGTTTGCTGATGCCCAGCAATGTTTGCTTGCCGCCGCTGGAGCGCTGCTTCGGCACCAGACCAAGCCATGCAGCCAGTTGCCTGCCATTCTTAAACTCCGTGGCATTTCCCACCGTCGCTACAATCGCGCTCGCGGTGATCGGACCGATGCCGGGAATCGCTTCCAGTTTGCGGCTGGCCTCGTTGCCGTGATGCCACTGTTTGATTTGCAATTCCAGTTCCGTCACCTGCCTATCCATTTCTTTGAGGTTATCGTTCAGCCTCTCCAGCAAGTTACGCATGGTGCCTGGCAAGCTGTTCTCGCCATCCTCCAGAATATCCGGCATGCGCTTGGTAATCGATTTGATGCCTTGCGGGATGACGATGCCGAACTCAGAGAGCAAGCCCCGTATCTGATTCGCCTGTGCGGTTCTGGCCTTCACAAATCCCTGTCTGGCACGGTGTACCGAGAGGATGGCTTGTTGCTCGACGTTCTTGATCGGCACGAAGCGCATGTTGGGTCGGCTCACCGCTTCACAAATTGCTTCTGCATCCGCCATGTCGTTCTTGTTGGTCTTGACGTAGGGTTTGACGAATTGGGGTGCCATGAGTTTGGCCGTATGCCCAAACTCGCTCAGCTTCCTTGCCCAATAATGCGCACTGCCGCACGCCTCCATGCCAATCAAGCACGGCTCCAGATTAGCGAAGAACTTCGCCATCTCATTCCGGCGCAGTTGTTTGCGTAGCACAGCCTTGCCATGCGCATCTACCCCGTGAATCTGAAATACTTCCTTTGCAAGATCGACACCTATCGTAGTAATCTTCATGGCGGACGCTCCTCTCATTGTTAGTGGGTTTTATTGCTCCACTACTTTGGCACTTTGATGCCGTTTTGGGTAGTGGGCGTCCAT
>JANONO010000126.1:0-1832 GCA_031420875.1 Gallionellaceae bacterium
CATCATTTGCATCGAAATCGAGCTCGCCATTGCGCTGCCGTTGAATAGCGGCAACCAAATGATCAGAAGTGCTGCAACAAATTTTCTTGACTGGTATAGCATGTGGCAAGCATGGCCGACTTCCAGTCGGCTGTCAATTGGCAGCATTGCCCGCTACTAGCTAGCGATATTGGGCGAAGTATAAATAACTGCAATCTGATACAGTTGTGTTATCGCTACTCAAAATTAATATTCGGGGAACAGGACATGATGAGTCATGGCAGAAGGTCGCAGCATGTAAGTTCCGTGGCAAAGAATACTTATGCCATGATTCTGGCGGGGGGGCGTGGCACCCGCTTGCATCATTTAACAGACTGGCGAGCCAAGCCGGCCGTACCATTTGGGGGCAAGTTTCGCATCATTGATTTCGTGCTGTCGAATTGCGTTAACTCCGGCATACGCCGAATCGGTGTTGCGACGCAATACAAATCACATAGCCTGATTCAGCATATACAACGCGGCTGGAGTTTTCTGAACGGTCAATTCGGCGAGTTCATAGACGTACTCCCCGCGCAACAACGCATAGAGGAAATGTGGTATCGAGGCACGGCAGATGCTGTGTTGCAAAACCTGGATATTGTGCGCGAGTCTGATCCTGATTACGTCATTATCCTGGCGGGCGATCATGTTTATAAAATGGATTATGGAAAACTGCTGGCCTTCCATGTGGAAAAGCAGGCCGACATGACGGTCGCTTGTATCGAGGTGCCGATAGCCGATGCGGTTGGCTTCGGCGTGATGAGTGTAGATAAAGATTTGCGGGTGGTGGAATTTAACGAAAAGCCCAGCAACCCTAAACCCATCCCGGACAATCCGAATCAAGCACTGGCCAGCATGGGTATCTACATATTTAACACTCATTTTTTATACGAACAACTGCTGCGCGACACCGACGATCCTCATTCCAGCCACGATTTTGGCAAAGACATTATTCCGCACCTGGTCGCTGCTCACTACCGTGTGTTTGCCCAGAGCTTTAACAAGAGCTGCGTCAAGCTGGATGGCGGCGTACCGTATTGGCGCGACGTGGGGACGGTAGATGCTTATTGGGAAGCCAATATGGAGTTAGCCAAGGTCACGCCCGATCTCAACATGTACGATCAGGAATGGCCGATCTGGACTTACCAAGAGCAATTGCCACCCGCCAAATTTGTGTTTGACGATAAAGAGCGCCGTGGCATGGCTGTAGATTCGCTGGTGTCGGGTGGCTGCATCATCAGCGGCGCCAGCGTCCGTCGTTCGCTGCTATTTTCCAACGTAACCGTACACAGTTATAGCGATGTGGAAGATTCTGTGCTGCTGCCCAATGTAAAAGTCGCGCGCAACGTCACGCTCAAGCGAGTGGTGGCAGACAAAAATTGTATTATCCCGGAAGGCTTGGTTGTCGGCGTGAATCGGGAGGACGATGCCAAGCGATTTTTTGTGAGCGACAATGGTGTGACTTTAATTACGCCGGATATGCTGGGGCAGCAGATACATCGTATGCGTTAAACCCAAATAAATCAGTTGAATTTATTGGAGATCGGAATACCCAGCCCGTCAGTACCGCGAATACGGTTCAACCGGATCGGGTGGAAAAGAAATGGGCGAGGCATGAGTGTCGAACATATAGCGCGCATAAACCGCCATGAAATTTGGTGTGTAGTATTCGGAGCGGTCTATTTCAAAGCGCGCACCTAAAAATACACGCGGTGTGGATTGATACTCTAGCGCCGTTCCCAGCGAGTACCCCATGCCATTGCTGCTGCCTCCGGCATAAGTCAACCCTGACGTTTGCAAATCTGCATCCGTCG
>JANONO010000127.1:0-10776 GCA_031420875.1 Gallionellaceae bacterium
AACAGTTATCCAAAAAAAAGCAGTTGACGGCGAACCTTCCAAATTTTCATCGTGTTGGGTGGCACTTGTAGCCCGGTAGGGTGGGCACGATTTTGTGCCCACGCGGCAATTGAACAAAGGGTGGGCACAGTGTGCCCACCCTACGATTTAAAGATTTTGTGATTTCGCTTTTCATCCCCTGTGCGCGCCCCGATCAGCCGCAAGCAAGCGCGGGATTAGGCGAGCACTGATATAACAACTAACCATTCGACTAAGCTGGCAAACGATGCCAGCTTAGTCGCTGGTTATGTTCGAGCTCCACAGTGGAGCGCGGTTTGTGCGCCCCGCCAGGGTGAGTTGTGCAGCCCGCTTGATTGCGGCTGATCATGAAAGCCAGTGGCGCGGCGAGCCGGGGCGACTTCTTTTGGTGGTTTTAATTGTTGGGTATCGCTATGCTCCACCCAACCTACACCCCCCTCCCCGGCTATTCGGTAGAATACCCCCATGACCACGCTGACCATCGCTACCTACAATATCCACAAAGGATTTTCGCATTTTAATCGGCGCATGATGCTGCACGAATTGCGTGAGTGTTTGCGTGAACTGAATTCGGATATCGTTTTTTTGCAGGAGGTTCAAGGCGCGCACAGTGATACTGCTGGGCGGCGCAAGAATTATCCCGCTTTGCCGCAGTATGAATATTTAGCCGACCAGATTTGGCCGCATCATGCTTATGGAAAAAATGTGGTCTATGACCAAGGCCATCACGGCAATTCCATTCTGAGCCGCTATCCGATTGCACGTTGGGATAATCAGGATATTTCCTCGCACCGCTTTGAGAGTCGCGGATTGCTGCATTGCGAAATTCCCATAGCGGATTCCCGCCATGCGCTGCATTGTTTGTGCGTTCATTTTGGATTATTTGCGCGCGGACGTAACAAGCAGTTCAAGGCGCTGGTTGAGCGCATCCAGCAGAAAGTTCCGGCGGATGCACCGTTGATTGTCGCTGGCGATTTTAACGACTGGGGCAATCACGCCAGCCACTTGCTGGCGCGTGAATTGCAATTGCAAGAGGTGTTTGAAGCGAGTCACGGCAAGCCGGCGCGAAGCTATCCTGTCATCTGGCCTGTGTTGTGCATGGATCGTATTTATGTGCGCGGACTGGAAATTCAGCATAGCGAGGTACATGCGCGTCATCCGTGGAATAAAATTTCCGACCATGCGGCGCTGTCCGCAACTCTTACCCTGCCATGAGCAGCACTCATTCGGTTGATGGTCACACACTGACTCTGCTGCGTAACGGTGAGGAATATTTTCCGCGCCTGATTGCGGCAATAGATGGCGCGACTCGTTCGATTTATTTAGAAACTTATATCTATGCCGCAGACACTACGGGGCGAAAAGTCACAGACGCTTTGCAGCGCGCAGCCAAACGCGGCGTAGTGGTGCATCTACTGCTGGACGGTTACGGTTCGGCCGATTTACCGCAATACTGGATAGACGAAATGCGCGCATCCGGCATCGCGCTGCTGTGGTTTCGCAAGGTAATCTGGCGTCTCAGTCTTCGTCGTTACCATCTGCGTCGCTTGCACCGAAAACTGGTGCTGGTGGATGAACGCATTGCTTTTGTAGGTGGCATTAACATCATCAATGACGTGCCGGGAGCAACGATTTCTGCACCGCGCCTGGATTACGCCATTGAGATACAAGGGGCGGCTGTAGAAAAAATATATGCCTCAATGCGGCGCTTGTGGATGCTGGTGTCCTGGACGAACTTTAAGCGGCAACGTGAGCATGCCAAGATGCAGCCAGTGCAAAGCCAAGCTGAACAACGTCATGTCATTTTTCTGGTGCGCGACAACCTGCGCCATCGGCGTGATATTGAATGGGCTTATCTCGCAGCCATTCTTGCCGCACAGCGCGAGATCATTATCGCCAACGCCTATTTTCTGCCGGGGTTACGCTTGCGCCGCGCCTTGCTGGATGCGGCACGGCGCGGTGTGCGCGTAACGCTGTTGTTGCAAGGGCGGGTGGAATACCGTTTACAGCACTATGCCACGCTGGCGCTTTACGATGAATTGTTGCTTGCGGGTATAGCGATTCATGAATATCACATCAGTTTTTTGCATGCCAAGGTGGCCGTGGTGGATGGTTGTTGGGCCACCGTGGGTTCTTCCAACATTGATCCATTCAGCTTGTGGTTGGCACGCGAAGCCAACATGGAGGTGCGCGATGCTGGGTTTGCTGAAGCGTTGCGCGCGAGTCTGCTGCAAGAGATCGCGCAGGGCGCACGTCTCGTTTCGCATTCCGCTTGGCGTGAGCATGGCTTATGGACACGCTTGCTGATGAAAACCAGTTATGCTGTGGTGCGTTTTCTGACCGGCGTAACGGGTTATATGCGAAGCCGGGATGATATTTAAAACACTCAGTCTTGGGCGATCCTGTAGCGTGCATGTATAATCAACCCACACTGCCCGATTGTGACTAGTCTGCCCGAGTGTGCATTAAAGGAGGGCAAAGTTTGATGCTAGGTAATTTGTTGGTCTATCGGTCTATTTTTTCTCTCCTGTTTACCTTTGTTCCTGATCTTCGTTTTGCCTGATGTCGTGCGCGTGGACACTCAACAATCAAATACAACACATGACACTACATTTTTAACCGCCTATTGGCTACTGCAAATAAATATCACAACACAATGACAGAAGTATTGATTCGCGACCCGCTCACCGGGGTGCATAACAAACGCAAGTTCGAGGAAGTCCTTGAGTACGAGTTAACTCGTGCCAAACGCCATCATCAAGTTTTTTCCATCATCATGGCTGACGTTGATAATTTTAAATTAATCAATGACACATATGGCCATCAGGTGGGCGACATCGCGCTCAAAAAACTCACCGTACTACTTGAGTCTTGTCTGCGTAAGGGCGATTTGCTGGCGCGATTGGACGGCAACGAGTTTGCCATCATTCTGCCGGGAATCACTGGCACCAATGCCCTGCAAGCGGCAGATAAATTGCATCAAATTCTGGACGGGGAAAAGATTGAACTGCCTATAGGTAACATTAAACTTGCCGCCAGCTTTGGTGTGGTGAGTTACCCCGATGATGGCAATAACATGGCGGAGCTACAGGCCGCGATGAATACGGCGCTGCATCAGGAGAAAGCCCAAAGGGGAAATCAGATAGCAACCACCCCTAGCGAACCTAATAATTCTGTAAAAAATATTTTCCAACAAGGAGATTTTCTGCGCCGCGCCCTGCAAGACAATCGGGTCGAGGCATTCCTGCAACCCATTGTACATCTGCAAAGCGGCCACATATTTTCCTATGAAGTGCTGGCGCGCATAAGAGAGGGAGAACACGTCATTGCCGCTGAGAATTTTATCCAAGCGGCTGAAAATCTGGGCATGATTAGAGAAGTGGATCAGCGCGTGTTTCAACAAGGATTGCAACGAACCAGCCGAATGCTGGACGAACTTCATTACTCCCCCACCAAGATGTTCTTCAATTTGTCTGCGCGAACTTTTGGCGATACCGAATGGATGCTCTCCATCCCCGACCAACTCATGCAACTTAATGTTCCTTGCGACAGGATAGTCATTGAAATAACAGAGCGTGAAGCCTTGCCGCATTTGCACCAGGTCAAGGCTATCATTGACGAGCTACGCCACCAGGGCATTGCCTTTGCCTTGGACGATTTCGGCAGCGGCTTTTCTTCCTTCCTGTATTTAAAACATTTGGCTATGGACTATGTCAAAATTGAAGGCAGCTTCGTGCGGCAGATTGCCGTGGATAAACGCGACCGCATCATGGTGACACATATGCACCAGATGGCTCAAGAGTTGGGTCTAAAAACAATAGCTGAGCTTGTGGAAGATGAAGAAACAGCCAAAATATTGACAGAAATCGGTGTGGATTATGCCCAAGGATTTTATTATGGCCATCCTGCAATAGGGGCTGATTGAGCACCTTTCACCACTAAAAATAACAATGCGTCCTCTCACCCCAACTTCCAACCCTGCTCCTCGTGGCGACTGGCGTGTAGTCCGCACTCTGCTGCCTTATCTATTGGAATTTAAGGGGCGTGTCGCACTAGCCTTAACGCTGCTAGTTCTGGCCAAACTGGCCAATGTGGCGGTGCCACTGCTGCTTAAAGAAATTGTAGATGCGCTGGACAAGTCGCGCGCGGTGTTGCTGGTGCCGGTGTTTTTGGTGCTTGGATATGGCCTATTGCGTTTATGCAGCACCCTATTCGGCGAGTTGCGTGACGCAGTATTTGCCAAGGTCACGCAACGCGCAATACGTCGAGTCGCACTACAAGTATTCGTGCATTTGCATAGCCTCAGCTTGCGTTTTCATCTGGATCGGCAAACCGGCGGCATGTCGCGCGACATTGAGCGCGGCACGCGCGGCATCAGCTTCCTGCTCACCTTCTTGTTGTTCAACATCCTGCCTACGCTGTTGGAAATCGGCCTGGTCGCAGCCATACTGCTAGTCAAGTACAACGCTTGGTTTGCCATCATTACCTTTGCCACGCTGCTGCTCTACATCGCTTTTACGCTATTCATCACCGAATGGCGCATGGTTTTTCGCCGCACCATGAATGACATGGATTCCAAAGCCAATACGCGCGCCATTGATAGCCTACTAAATTATGAAACGGTAAAATATTTCGGCAATGAGCAATTCGAAGCACAACGCTACGATGAGCATATGAGCACATGGGAATCATCAGCGGTAAAAAATCAGACCTCACTGGCTGCCCTTAACGCCGGCCAGGCCTCCATCATCGCCATCGGCGTGACCGCGCTGATGATGCTGGCCGCAGACGAAGTGGTGCAGGGACGCATGACCATAGGCGATCTGGTGTTGGTCAATGTCTTTATGTTGCAACTATACATGCCCATGCATTTTCTTGGCTTTGTCTATCGCGAAATAAAAAATTCTCTGGCCGATATGGAAAAAATGTTCAGCTTGCTCGAAGAAAATCGTGAGATACAGGATTTACCCGTAGCCCTGCCATTGAAATTGGATCAGGCTATGGTCAGGTTTGAAAACGTCGCATTCAGCTACAATCCAGATCGTCAGATTTTGCAAGATGTCAGCTTTGATATTCCTGCGGGCAGTATCGTAGCGGTGGTTGGAACGAGTGGCGCGGGAAAGTCCACCTTGTCCCGCTTACTGTTCCGATTCTACGATGTCAGCGCGGGGCGCATACTGATTGACGGGCAGGATATTCGTTCGGTGACGCAAGCCAGCTTGCGCGCTGCCATCGGCATCGTGCCGCAAGACACGGTATTGTTCAACGACAGCATTTATTACAATATCGCCTACGGACGGCCACAAGCATCGCATGAAGAAATTCTGCAAGCCGCACAGTCAGCCCATATACACGACTTCATTACGTCGCTTCCGCAAGGCTATGACACCATGGTGGGAGAGCGTGGCTTGAAGTTGTCTGGGGGAGAAAAACAACGGGTCGCCATCGCGCGCGCTATTTTGAAACGCCCCGCCATCCTCATTTTTGATGAGGCCACATCGGCACTGGATTCCAAATCAGAAAGAGCGATCCAGGATGAATTACGCAATGTCGCACGCAACCGCACCACACTAGTCATTGCTCATCGCTTATCTACCATCGTTGATGCCCAGCAGATTTTGGTGATGGAGCAGGGTCGTATTGCCGAACGCGGCACACACCGAGAATTATTGGCACAACAAGGTATCTACGCGCAAATGTGGGCGCTGCAACAACAGGAAGAAAATTAAATTATGCTACTCACCGAATATCGTTTAGAACTCGTTATCCAAGCCCTACGCACCATCCTACCGCTGGAACATCCGGCCGATGTTGCGCTGCGCCATTTTTTTCAGCGCGAACGCATCGGCTCCAACGAACGCGCGCTGGTGGCGGAAACCGTGTTTGGTGTACTGCGCCATCGCCTGCTGCTGGAACATGCTTGCACCAATGAAAATGCTACACCGCGCCGTTTAGCACTAGCCTATTGGCTGCGCTTTGGCGGCTACAATTTGCGTGAACTCACGCCGCTGCTAAAGCCCAATGAGAGCGAGTGGCTGGGAACCGTTAAAGGGGTCGCGCTGGCAACGCTGCCTTTATCCATTCAAGCCGAGCTCCCGCAATGGCTGGTGGAAGAATTGCAACGCTCGATGACTGATGAGGCGATACATACACTGGGGCGCTCCATGCAGCAAGCCGCTGCGCTGGATTTGCGCGTCAATACTTTGCTTGCTGCCCGCGACGAAGTTTTGCAAGCAATGCAGTCCGAAGGCATGGACGCGCAAGCCACGCCCTATTCCCCCATTGGCATCCGCCTCAAGGGCAAACCCTCACTCAGCAAACATCCGCTGTTCCTCGCCGGAAAAATTGAAGTGCAGGACGAAGGTAGCCAGTTGCTGGGTTTTCTGGTCGCCCCAAAACGTAACGAAATGGTGGTGGATTTTTGTGCGGGTGCGGGCGGAAAAACATTGATGCTGGGCGCGATGATGAATTCGCAAGGCAGGTTGTATGCCTTTGACGTTTCCGAAAAGCGCTTGGCTAACCTCAAGCCTCGCTTGAAGCGTTCCGGCCTGAGCAATCTGCACCCGCAACTGATCGCGCACGAAAAAGACAGCAAGATTAAACGTCTGGCCGGAAAGATTGATCGCGTACTGGTGGATGCGCCATGCAGCGGACTGGGTACGCTGCGCCGCAACCCGGATATAAAATTTCGCCAATCACCACAAAGCCTAATCGAACTCGTACAAAAACAAACCGCCATTCTCGCCGCTTCCAGCAACCTACTTAAACCCGGTGGACGACTGGTGTATGCCACCTGTAGTTTTTTGCCGCAAGAAAATCAAGGCATCGTGGCAGCGTTTCTAGCCGCACATCCTGATTTCATATTGCGCCCCGCCGGAGAAATTATGGCGCAACAAAAAATTCCACTGGAGATGGGCGACACCCTGCAACTCTCACCGCAGATGCACAACACCGATGGATTTTTCGCGGCAGTGCTGGAACGAATTAAGGGTGACAAAAAAATTGATGAAGATGCTTTAGCCGTGTAACTTTACTCATTACATATTCATAGGACACCATGCTGGATTTCACTGAATACACCAAGATTTTTATCAGCCTGTTTGCCATCCTCGATCCGATTGGCATTATCCCGGTCATCATTCTGTTCACCGCAGGCATGACGGCAACCAAACGTGCCCGTGTCGGGCGCTTGGCATCGTTCACCGTGTGCGGTATTTTGCTGGTGGCGCTGTTGATCGGCCAGCCGTTACTGGCATTCTTCGGCATTAGCATCAACTCCTTTCGCGTGGCGGGCGGCATTCTGCTGATGTTAATGGCAATCAGAATGTTGAATGGTAATCTCTATTCTTCCGCGTCATCTAGGAATGACAGCACGGATGGGGATGCAACTTCAGCACTGGCTATCGTCCCATTATCCACTCCGCTGCTGGCCGGGCCCGGCTCAATCAGCGCAGTGATCCTGGAGGCGCATAAAGCATCCGGCATCGAACACTATTTGATTATGAGCTTGGTAATAATTTTGCTCAGCATCACTGTGTGGCTCACTTTTCTAATCGCGCCTTGGGTAGAACGCCGCCTGGGGAAAATCGGTATAGATGTTTTCAGCCGTCTGATGGGTTTGATACTGGCCGCTATCGCGGTGGAATTTGTTGCTAACGGCGCGCGTGGATTATTTCCGGCATTGGGTTAGCGAGTTTCAGAAAATACAGCGTCGCGCACTGCATGCAAGATACGTCGCAACGTAAATGTATTAATGATGCTTCCACCAATCCGCAATGACGTTCCCCACAGCCGGGTTAACCAGATAGCCGTAGGAACGATGGGAATTCAGGCCTGCTTCGGTGCGGAAAAAGTTGTAAATGCCGTGGCAGTAATCTTCAATAGATTCGACCAAGCCCAGTTCCAGCATGGGGTGAAAACTCTTGTTGAGGTTGCGATTGAGCGCTGTCACGTCGCCTTCGGCTGCTAAATTAATCCAGCGGCGAATCCCGTCGGGGTAACTTTTTACACCTCCACCATTCATACCCAGCAGACGATGCCTGACGTAATGCATGCCCAATGGGCTACCGAGAGTTAGAAAATCTACTTTACCTGTCACCCCCTCCTCATGTGAAAGTTCCCATAAGGCATCGTAGGCAATGACCGAGCCTAGACTATGCCCAATCAGCAACACTGAGTCACTTCTCTCAAGCATGGGGCGCAGTGTGGCCTTCAACAAACCACGCACTTGGCAGGCGACATTATCCGTGTTATTAAAATAGCGACCAATTTCGTTGGCGGTACTTCGCACCGCTTCCGGCAGCAATCGGATTAAAAAAGGAACGCCATCTCCCAGTGTTAGCAGGACGCGGCTCAACCATACAATCCATGATCTGGCATCGCGAATATCCTGTTCGGTCGGGCCATGTTTGTTGACAAGGGCATCTATCCACGGAAGATCGCTAGTGACATATTTATGCGATTGGTAATACAAGTAATTCCAACTTGCCAGATGGAATTGCGCGTAACTAGTTTGCAGTGTATCGGCTACAGCACCATCAGCGCGGCGCACCCCTTCCAGCAGTGTGCGCCAAAGTAATGCACGATGTAACGCTGCCTCAGGTTTTGGGTTTTTTCCAGGTACGAAGATAATTTGTTTTGTTGTCATTCGTCGAATTTTATTGTTCGATAAACAACTTCCACTACCTCACACTCCTCTGTCCCGCCGGGCAAGTGCAACTTCACCACGTCTTCCGCGCGCGCCTTGAGCAGCGCCCGCGCCAGCGGCGATACCCAGCTAATCAATCCGCGCCCAGGGTCGGCCTCGTCCACGCCGACGATGCTATACGTGCTCTCGCCACCATCTTGCCTACTGACTGTTACTGTCGCACCGAAAAATATCTGGTCACAATTTTGACGCTGCGCTGGATTCACCACCACAGAATTTTCCAAACGCTTGGCAAGAAAACGGATGCGCCGATCTATCTCGCGCAGGCGCTTCTTGCCGTAAATATAATCGCCGTTTTCCGAGCGGTCGCCGTTGGAAGCTGCCCAGGTGATGGTCTGCACCAGCACCGGACGCTCAACTTTCCATAGCTGATCGAGCTCGTCCTTGAGGCGTTGATAACCAGCGGGGGTGATGTAATTTTTCAGGCCGGGCGGCAAAGGTTGCGCTGACGGCAGGTCTTCTTCGTCAGCGCTTTCGTCCGTTTCTTTGGTGAAGGCTTTACTCACCTATAAAACCTTTGATGAAACCACTTCCCCTTCAAGAGGAAGTGAATCAACCCTTAAAGGGGAGGAAGTTATTATTTTTAACGAAAATTTGGATAACAAGCTAAAACGGAATGTCGTCATCGAAATTATCAAAGCCACTCGCCTTGGCTGCTGCCGGAGCAGACTTGCTAGCCGCAGGTGCGGCGGCAGATGCCGTGGGTTTGTCCACCACCTCAAAGCTGCCGCTACCGCTGGATTTGCTGCCCAGCATCTGCATCTCATTGACGATGATGTCGGTGGTGTAGCGATCCTTGCCTTCCTTATCCTGCCATTTTCGGGTCTGAATTTTTCCCTCAACATAAATCATCGAGCCTTTTTTCAGATACTCCCCGGCAACTTCGGCTAGGCGACGATAGAAAGTCAAATTATGCCATTCGGTTTTTTCCTGTTTCTCGCCGCTTTTGTCTTTCCAATTTTCAGAAGTGGCTAGGGTAACATTGGTCATGGCCTCGCCATTAGTCATGTAACGTGTTTCTGGATCCTTGCCCAGCCGCCCCACCAGAATTACTTTATTAACCGACATTTCACGCCTCCTTTAAGATTTTACGTTTTGCACGATTGCCCCCCTCTACCCTTGGGGATAACCAGCGACTTGGCTGCGGTTTTTGGCGGCCTAGTCGAATGGCTAGTTGTTTCATCCAGAGGGTTAGGGAGAGGGCATCACAAGTTTATCTACCGACTCTTTATCAAACCCAAGCATATCCACCTTCATACAGACAATATTTTCCGCAGCAATCACCATCACTTCGCGCACCCCGCGCAACTCGGCCAACTGCTGTTGCAATAATACGCCTTGTGCGCCCGTCATATCCTGCAAATGGAACATTTTTGTGCTGACTGCCGCAGGTGGATTCATGCCGGATGCGACGATCAACCACAGCAACAGCAATACCACCGCAAATATAAACACCGCATTGCCGCCCACATATTGCATCAGCGCGCCGCCTGCCGCTGCACCAAAAAATGCGCCGAGAAACTGTACGCTGCTATATACCCCCATCGCCGTTCCCTTGGCTGCCAAAGGCGCGATCTTGCTAATCATGGAAGGCAGTGTCGCTTCCAGAATATTAAACGCGGTAAAGAAAATCAACAAGGAAATCGCCACCCCCCACAAGCTATCCTGAGTCAGCATCAGCAGCAATTGTGCAACCATCGCCAGCCCAACAGCAAACACGAACACCTGTTTCATCTTGGCTTTTTTCTCGGCGATGATAATCGGCGGCACCATCAACACAAACGCAATCAGCATCACCGGCAGATAAACATACCAGTGCTGCGCCAGCACCAGCCCGTCTTTCTGCAACACGAACGGTACTTGAATAAACACCGACATCAAAATCGCATGCAAGGAAAAAATACCAAAGTCCAAGCGCAATAATTCCTTGTTACGCAGCACTGCACCAAAACTCTTGCTACTGGCCTCGGTGTCGCTATGGAAGCGGGTAATGGCCGGATCCGGGATCACCCATTTCACCACCCCCATCGCCAGCAGCGCCAGCACACCGG
>JANONO010000128.1:0-4172 GCA_031420875.1 Gallionellaceae bacterium
CTCGGCGGTAAAAGCGCCGGAAGAATTTTGTTCGCTGTCCACCGATTGACGTGAATCAGTTTTTGGAAGGTAAGTATGAATATTGACATCTTCACCATGACCATCAAGCTGCATACTGACTTCGATTTTGTAACTGGGCGCTGGAATCAGCCCCGCTATGGGGTAGTCTAGGACATAGAGCTTATAAGCAATCACGCCAATCGGTAGCAACACCATCAGGGCGAGTACCATGACATATATGCTGCGCCGTGCTCCACCTGAAAGATTATTTGCCATCAAATATATCTAAAATAAATTCACTTTGATCTGATCTACCGTATCGAACGCAAACCAAACTCCCGCAAGTTTTCATTTAAGGGTTTCTTTATAACATTGGATTATCTGGCATAAGTCGCAGTAAATTGTGCTTTGCCTAAGCTGTTGGCATTCAACATAAAGCCTATCAATGCTGCGCTGGCATCTTCTGCAACGCCCAGCTTTTCAACTTTAAGTGCATAAACCGTGAACAGGTAATGATGGGGTTTGTCGCCTGCCGGAGGGCAAGCTCCGCCAAAATTGCGCTCACTAAAATCATTGCGACCCTGCATGACACCTGTGGGTAAAGCTTTTTTAACCACCGCTCCGCCCGGCAAGGAAGTGGTAGTTGCAGGAATGTCATACACGATCCAATGCCACCAGCCGCTACCCGTGGGCGCATCCGGGTCATAAACCGTAACTGCAAAACTGCGCGCCCCCGCTGGTGGATCTTTCCAATTCAGCGCCGGAGAAAGATTTTCGCCGTTGCATCCAAAACCTCGATACACCTGCGCCTGACTCAGCGTACTCCCTGCCGTTATATCCGGGCTGGAAAGATCAAATGCGCTCGCGCTGTTAATAAATAAAAACGTCAAAATGATGCTAATAAAAATTCGATACATAATGACTCCTTTGTAATAGATGCCACGATTTTACTTGCTCAACTAGCAGCTTACTCACCCAGCCACTCACTCACCAATCGACGGATAATCAGTATAACCTTTCTCACCTGGCGTATAGAACGTGCTGGCATCAGGCTGTGCAAGGGGGATGCCGTTTTTCAGTCTATGCACAAAATCCGGGTTGGCCAAAACAGGCCTGCCGAATGCGACCAGGTCGCCTTTACCTGCATTGATGTCCGACGTAGCGCGTGTTTCATCGTAGCCGCCCGACAGAATAAGCGTAGCGCTAAATGCATTACGGATTTTGGATTTTACCGCCGCAGGGACTTCAGGTGCGCCCATGGCGTGGTGATCCACAATGTGTATGTAAGCCATGCCCAATTTTGAAAATTCACTCGCGAGATGTTGATATAACGCATCCATGTCCGCATCTGCTTGCGTGTCATTGAATGCACCGTAGGGCGACAAACGAATACCGGTACGCGCCGCACCTATTCGATTGCTTACTGCCTGTGCGACACGGATAGCAAAGCGGGCACGATTTTCGATAGCACCACCCCACTGATCGGCGCGCTGATTGCTCGCGGTATTGAGAAATTGGTCTATCAAGTAACCGTTCGCTCCATGCAACTCAACCCCATCAAACCCCGCTTCGATAGCCAGCGCCGCGCTGCTCGCAAACTCTTCAATGGCAGAATTAATGTCAGCTTCTGTCATGGCAACGGGGATGGGGTAGGGCTGCATTCCCTGCTGGTCGGTCCACATCGTGCCGGACAATCTGATTGCAGAAGGTCCGACAATGCGCGCATCAGCAGGCATATTAAACGGGTGCGACACGCGCCCGGTGTGCATGAGTTGCACAAAGATACGTGCACCACACGCGTGGACTGCCTGCGTGATCTTACGCCACGCGGCAGCCTGAGCTTGAGAGTAAAGGCCGGGAATGCGTGCATAGCCCACACCGTTTGGAGAAGGCGACGTACCCTCGGTAACAATCAACCCCACTGTTGAACGCTGCTCATAATAGGTGGCCATCAAGTCGGTGGGCAGGTGTTCGGCAGTGGCACGACTGCGTGTCATGGGGGACATAACCATGCGATTTTGCAGCTTTATTGCTCCAAGGGTATAGGCCTCAAATAACGATTTGTTCATACTGCTCTCCTTAAATTGTGTTGATTTTTGTGGGACGCTATAAAATATGGGTGTGATATTATTCTATTCAGATAATTTTTCATCAGTATGCACATTTATAAGCTATAGCAGCCATTTATATACCGGACATCTCTAAAAAAGGAAATGTGTATATGTCCGAGATTGCAAACGTCACGCAACTCACCCAAGCTCAAACACAGCCACCGTTAAGTTGGTATTTTGATCCAAAAATTTTGGAGGCAGAGCAGCGCGTGTTATTTGACCGTGGCCCCGCTTATGTCGGCCATGAATTGCTGGTGCCGAATGTCGGTGACTATCATGCGCTGAACTGGATGGACAACGCCAAAATTCTGGTACACAACGAGCATGGCGTAGAACTGTTGTCCAACATCTGTCGTCATCGTCAGGCGACCATGCTGGAAGGTCGCGGCAGCGCGAAAAATATCGTGTGCCCAATACATCGCTGGACTTATCAATTGGATGGTAAGCAAATGGGCGCACCGCACTTCCCACATAACCCTTGTTTGCATCTGAATAAAACGCCGCTGCAACATTGGAATGGACTGCTGTTTGCTGGCCAGCGCAACATCGCAAAAGACCTAGCTAACTTACCCGTGCTGAAGGAACTGGATTTTTCTGGCTATATGCTGGATCGGGTGGAAGTGGACGAATATGCTTTCAACTGGAAGACTTTCATCGAGGTGTATCAAGAGGACTACCACGTCGGGCCATTCCATCCCGGCCTAGGAAAGTTCGTCAACTGCGACGATCTGAGCTGGCAGCTTGGTGACTGGTACAGCGTGCAGACGGTAGGCATCAACAATGAATTGCGCCGAGCTGGCAGCGAAGTTTATGAGCAGTGGCAAGAGCAAGTGCGCCGCTATAACCACGGCGTGCTGCCCAAGTATGGCGCGATCTGGCTGACCTATTATCCGAACATCATGGTCGAGTGGTATCCAGGAACGCTGGTGGTGAGTACCATTATTCCGCGCGGCACTGATGCTTGCACCAATGTCATGGAGTTTTACTACCTCGAAGATATTGTGTTGTTCGAGCGCGAATTTGTCGAGGCAGAAAAAGCTGCCTATCGTGAAACCGCAAAGGAAGACGACATCATCTGCCTGAAGATGCAGCAGGGACGCAAGTCGCTCTACCAGCGCGGCATTGAGGAGGTGGGTCCGTATCAGTCACCGACCGAAGATGGCTTGTTGCACTTCCATGAATTTTGCGGAGGCAGCTTGATCCGCATTTAAAGTAGATTGGGCGCGCTATGGATGCTAGTCGCCGGATTCCTGTTCGGCTGCATGGGCGTGTTTGTCAAACTCGGCGCGCATTATTTTTCTGACATTGAGCTGGTTTTCTACCGTTCCTTCATCGGCCTGCTGCTGGTCTATGCACTACTCCATCAACAAAATGGAACCATTCTCACCACGCATTGGCGCGGGCATTTATGGCGCGGCATTTCCGGCTCCATTGCGCTGATGCTGTATTTCTACTGCATCACCGTGCTGCCGTTGGCTACGGCAGTTATGCTGAATTACACCTCACCGTTATTTCTAACTCTACTGATCATGGCCATTTTCAAGGAACGCCTGCATATTTCCCTGGCATTCGCCATCACACTGGGCTTTGTCGGCATAGTGTTGTTACTGCGCCCTACCCTAGAGCAAAATCAAATCATACCCGGCCTGCTCGGACTCATCTCCGGCTTTCTTGCTGGCATAGCCATGTTGAATGTGCGCCAGATGGGTCTGCGCGGTGAGCCGGAATATCGTGTGGTGTTTTATTTTAGCCTGATCGCCGCGCTCATCAGTGGCATCGCCATGTTGTTTGGCACCCTGCATGCCATCAATTTAACCAGCTTCCTGATATTGCTTGGACTCGGCAGCAGCGCCACGCTGGCACAACTGGCCATGACCCGTGCCTACCGCACTGGCAAGACGCTGGTGGCGGGCAGCTTGTCGTATAGCACCGTAGTATTTGCCAGCCTGTTCGGCATCATGTTATGGGGCGAGTCACTGTCTGTCAGTGGCTGGCTGGGCATGGCGCTGGTTATTGCAAGCGGCGTGTTGAGTTTGAAGCTATCGTCTAAGTTTTAGGCAG
>JANONO010000129.1:0-4145 GCA_031420875.1 Gallionellaceae bacterium
CCAGAGGAGCTAAGCTGTATGGCACGATTAATCTTGGATTAAAACCCAATTCGCGTGAATTTACGGAAAAAATTGTTCGTTATGGTGGAAGGTCTGTGGGTAAATCCGAGTTTATGCCAAACTGGAATGAGGAGTTGTCGGAAGAGCAAATTAGCGATGTCATTGCGTATCTTTCTATCGTGCAAGATCAAGTCGAGCGCGGGGGGGTGGTGTTTAAAACCAATTGTATTCTTTGTCACGGGGTCAAAGGAGATGGTAAGGGGCGTGCGTCAGTATTTTATGATCCTCGTCCTGCCAATTTGACCACCAGTGACAAAAATGATGAGTACAAAAAAATGATTATTACGCTTGGTGGGAAAGCGCTGGGGCGTTCAGAGGTAATGCCTGCCTGGGGTGAGCAACTTCTTACCGAGCAACAGATTGACGACGTTGTTGCTTACTTGCGTACTATTTTAGTTGTGCAAAAATAATTCCGATCAATATGGCAAGCAGTAGCGCGGCTATTAATCCCAATAGTTGATTTTCTCGTTTTTTCTGGTTAGTCCATTCGCGCAAAGCGTTTTCAATCTGCGCGATGGGATTTTCATGCAGACGTTGGTGTAAGAGGCGTGGCAGTTGCGGCAACAGGGTGGCATAGCGCGGCGCTTCGGCGCGTAGGTTTTTAAGGAAGCCGCGCCAGCCGATTTGCTCCTTCATCCAGCGTTCCAGCCACGGCATGGCGGTCTTCCACAAATCCAGTTCGGGGTCGAGTTGCAGCCCCAGCCCTTCGATGTTGAGCAGGGTTTTTTGCAGCAGCACCAGTTGCGGTTGAATTTCGATCCCGAAGCGGCGCGAGGTCTGAAACAGGCGTAGCAGCACACGCCCGAACGATACTTCGCGTAGCGGCTTGTCGAAGATCGGTTCGCACACGGCGCGAATAGCCGATTCTAGTTCATCCACGCGCGTATCCGCCGGAGCCCAGCCAGACTCGATATGCACCTCTGCCACGCGCTTGTAATCGCGTCGAAAAAAAGCCAGAAAATTCTGCGCCAGATAATTTTTGTCGGTATCGGTGAGTGTACCCATGATGCCGAAATCCAACGCGATATAGCGGCCATCTGCCGCCACCTGCACGTTGCCGGGGTGCATATCGGCGTGAAAAAATCCATCGCGGAATACTTGCGAATAAAAAATTTCCACACCATTGGCCGCGAGTTTTTTAATATCAATGCCAGATGCGCGCAAGGCATCCACCTGGCTGATGGGAATGCCATCCATGCGCTCCATTACCATCACCTCGGTGGTACACCAATCCCAGTAAATATCCGGCACGGTGAGCAGAGTTGAGTTGGCAAAATTGCGCTTGAGTTGACTGGCGTTGGCTGCTTCGCGCATCAGATCGAGTTCGTCATGCAGATGTTTTTCAAATTCAGCCACTACCAGACGCGGCTTGAGGCGCTTGCCGTCTTCCCACCAACGCTCCATCAGTGCGGCACAAATATCCAGCAGTGCGACATCGTGCGCGATGATGCGCGCAATGTCGGGGCGCAGAATTTTCACCGCCACTTCGCGCCCGTCTGGTAACACGGCAAAATGCACTTGCGCCACCGAGGCGCTGGCAATGGGCTTTTCATCAAAGCTGCGGAAAACTTCATGCAGGTTTTTCTTGTAGGCAAGCTCCAACAATGCCACCGCTTGCGCGGAAGGGAAGGGCGGCACTTGATCCTGCAACTTGGCCAGTTCGTCGGCAATGTCGGTCGGCATCAGATCGCGCCGCGTGGAAAGCACCTGACCAAATTTGACGAAAATCGGCCCCAAATTTTCCAGAGCAAGACGCAATCTTTGTGCGCGTGGGGCAGAGGTGTTGCGGAAAAACAGCAGCAGGTTAAGCGGCGCCAGCAGCCAGCGCGTGCGGGTATGCGCCAGCAAAAATTCGTCCAGCCCGAAACGTAGCACGACAAAAATTATTTTTAGCAGACGGAGCAGGCGCATCACAAACTCAGGAGGGGATTAATTTATTGATGCGCTGTTCTAGTCGCGCTACATCGTCACGCAGTACGTCCACTTGCTGTATGAAATGGGCGACTTGGCTTGGCTTGGCCAGCAGCGGAAGTTCTTCCGTCCAGTATTCCGCCAGCGCCTGCGACAGATTGAGCACGGTATTACGCATTTCTTGCTGGCCAGATTTGACCGCCTGCACGATGCGTTCGGCAGCAATGTCGCCGGTCACGCGGCTCAAATCTTCTGCCGCGTCCCAGTGCAAGTGGCGGCTGAGGTAAAAAATTTCGGTGAGCAAGGAAGCATCGCCGGAGCGGGTGATTTCGCTGTGCGCTTTTTCATCATGCAGTGCCAGCCGTGGCAACAGCGAAGGTGCAATCACACAATGTGCATCCGCGCTGGCATCCTGTGCCGCTGCACTGAGCAAGCCATCTGGCTGAATAGTAAAGGCGAAAGAAAACGGCGTGATGTCAAAGCGCGCCGTCTTGCCAGAAAATTTTGCCAACCGCTGCAACGCCCAGCCACTTTGAACAAGCAGGTGATTAAGGGTGGCAACGGCAGGTTGGATCAACATGGTTTGCTACGCTATTTGTTGAATCCCGCTCAGCAACCACACTGCTTTGTCGTCGCGCAGATTCTTCTGAACGTGCCACACCTCATCCACATTTTCTGGTGTGCCATTGTTTTCGCGCAACTGCCCGGTAAAGCGCACACTGGCAATGGCGTAGTCACCTTCATTCACCACTTCCAGCAAGTTGCTGTTAATCGTGATTACATCAGTTTTCTGCGGTGCGTTGTCGCGTTCCTGCAGTTGCATGGAAATTTCGGCGAACATTTCCGGCGTGGTGTATTCGCGGATATCGTTCAAATCTTTTGTGTCATTCGCAGCCTGTAAGCGGATGAACGAAGTCTTGGCGCTGCGTAAAAAACTTTCTACCGGGAAATCCGCCGGGATATTACTTGCTGGGCTGTGAGTTTCGGTATGGCCGGAATTACCTAGCCAAGGTTGTTGCAGAGGTTGCTGCACGGGCTGTTGCGTAGCTTGCGGATTGCCGTAAGGCGCACCCGCTGCCGCATATTGCATAGCAGGTGATTGTTTTCTACGGTACATTGAAATCAAAAACATGATCGCTCCCGCCGCAAGCATGGCCATCAAAATGCCGCCCATCGCACCGCCCAAGCCGCCACTAGCAAACAGCGCGCCCAAGCCAGCACCAATAGCCAGCCCTGCTAGAGGGCCTAGCCACTTATTTCCAGCAGGCTGCGCTGGCGTTGCGCCCGGAGCTGGTGCGGCGGCGGGTGCTTTGGGAGTTTGCTGGGGCGTGATCGAACGCTGTTTGCCGAAAGTTCCGCCCCCGCCCAAGCGTCGTGCCTCTGCCGATGCGGCGAATAAACTCAAGCTGGTTAAGGCAATGGTCAACAACATCAAAAATCGTTTCATAATGTTTTCTCGGCTATAGAGTAAGGAAAAGGGCGCAAAGTATATCATTAGGGAACCTCTAATAATGCGTCATTCCCGCCCCCGATTCAAGCCTTCGAGGGCAGGCTGCGGCGGGAATCCAGCTTGTTGATTTGACTGGGCTCCCGCCTGGCCGAAGGCCAGTTTATCCTGAGCCGGTCGAAGGGCGGGAGCGACGAAATATGAATTTTTAGAGATGCCCATTAGCAGTCTGTTGGACTTGGAGTTAACTTTTTTCGTATCAGGTACGGGTGCTTCACTCTGTTTTGGAACGGGCAGGTATAATCCTCAACCACTGATGTCCATCAGTACTAAAGGAGAAAACCATGACCACAGATAGCGTTTATCGTATTACTGAACTGGTTGGAACGAGCAAAAAATCCTGGGAAGATGCCGCAGCCAACGCGGTCAATGCCGCCTCAAAAACCTTGAGGGATTTAAGGGTGGCTGAAGTTATCAAATTGGACATGGTAGTAGAAGAAGGCAAAGTCGCCGCTTACCGGGCGAGAGTGGCCTTGTCTTTCAAGTACGATCCGAAGAAATAGAAAATCAGTTGGTTTAGCTTCTAACAAAATTCATCAGCAGCGTGATATTGCCGCTGTCAGCAGCGCGCAGCGCCTCGATATAGCGCGTGCGCATTTCGGTTGCTACAGCAAGGTTTTTTGTTGCCCCAGCTATACATAGCGACATAAATCTACTACGCAATTCG
>JANONO010000130.1:0-5178 GCA_031420875.1 Gallionellaceae bacterium
CAAGGCCGCACCCAGCGCGCAATTCAGGCCTATGGTCAGCGGCTTGACATGGCGCACCGAATTCCAAAATGCTTCCACCATCTGGCCGGACAGTATGCGCCCGGAAGCATCGGTCACCGTGCCGGAAATCATCACGGGTAAGCGTGTTTTATATTCCTCGAAATAACGCTCAATCGCGAACAACGCTGCCTTGGCGTTAAGCGTATCAAAAATGGTTTCCACCAGCAGCAATTCAGCGCCACCTTCTACCAGGCCGCGCACCGCATCGAAGTACGCTTGCTGCAACTGGTCGAACGTGACATTACGCGCGCCGGGATCATTCACATCTGGCGAAATGGAAGCGGTTTTCGGTGTCGGCCCCAACGCACCGGCAACAAAGCGCGGCTTGTCCGCTGTGCTGTATTTGTCACAGGCAATACGCGCCAACCGCGCGCCCGCAACATTCATTTCGTAGGCCAGCGCCTCCAGATGATAGTCGGCCTGGGCTACCGTGGTGGCGCCGAAAGTATTGCTCTCGATAATGTCCGCGCCTGCCGCCAGATATTGTTCGTGTATTTCCTGAATGACGTGAGGTTGGGTTAACACCAATAATTCATTGTTGCCCTTGAGGTCGTGCGCATGCTGCGCAAAGCGCTCGCCGCGATAGGCTGCCTCATCCAGTTTGTAGCGCTGTATCATCGTACCCATCGCACCATCCAGAATCAGGATGCGTTTCTTGACGAGTTTTTCGATGGGGTGAGGCGTGTAGCTCATGGTGATGTCGGGTATAAAATAGGCACCGATTTTAGCATGTTGGGCAGCTGACCCACTTCCCGCCTACACACTATTTGTCTTCCGCATTTTCGTTACGAACTGATACACTGGGCGCGCCATTTTTTGTATTGGCCGACTGATTTGTCAATTTTTTAAATCTCAAGGAGTAAAAAATGCGCCTATTTGTGATTACCTGCAGTCTGTTTTTCTCTCTAAGCTCTTCCGCATTTGCCGACCAAATTCACGCCACGCTGCATGAAGTCAGCGCTTCTGGCATAGGCAAAGAGGTAGGTACAGTAAAAGCAAAAGATACCGGGACAGGGCTGGAAATGCACGTACAGTTGGAGGGTCTGACTCCCGGAGAACATGGCTTTCACATGCACACCAATCCCAGCTGCGATGCTGCGCTCAAAGATGGCGTGTTAACAGCCGCTTGGGCTGCCGGCCCGCACTTTGATCCGGGCAGCACAGGACAGCACGAAGGCCCGACTGGCAATGGCCACCAGGGCGACCTGCCATTGCTCACCGCAGATTCCAGCGGCAAGGTCAATCTAAAAGTAGTTGCGCCTCGCCTGAATGAAGCCGATCTTAAAGGGCGTTCATTTATGGTGCATGCGGGGCCTGATAATTACACCAACCAACCTCCTTTGGGCGGCGGCGGCGCTCGGGTGATGTGTGGCGTGATCGAATAACTTTTGGTAACGCACTGCACCAGTAACAAAAGGGCGCCTCTAAAAATTCAAAACTCTAAACGAGACAAGGCGCGAGCAAAAAATTGCGGCGACGCATATACAGGATATGTAAGGAGTAATTTTTTGTGAACAACACAGTGTGACCACCCCCGCCCTGCGGGCGACCCCTCCTTAAAAAGGAGGGGAAGGGGTTGACATTTATTCCCCTCCTCAGTGAGGAGGGGTGGCGCGCAGCGCCGGGGTGGTTAATTATTGTCAGCAGTATCGCGACACAACGAAGTTGCTGTGTAGGCTTACCTTTAGGTTATGCCGGAACTAAAGTTTGGATTTTTAGAGATGCCCAAAATATGAGTTCGTTAAACATCGTCATCCTGGCCGCCGGCCGTGGCAAGCGCATGCACTCGGACAAGCCCAAGGTGTTGCATGCCCTGGCCGGTCGCCCTTTGTTGCAACATGTGCTGAACACTGCCGCGCAGTGCTCTGCCGACACCACCTGCGTGGTCTATGGCCACGGCGGCGAGGCTGTACCGCAAGCGATGGCGCAATCTGCGGCTCGCTTTGTATTACAAGAACCGCAGCTAGGGACGGGACACGCGGTGCAACAAGCGTTGCCACTGTTGGCTAATGATGGTTTGGTGTTGGTGCTCTATGGTGATGTGCCGCTCACGCAAGCGGCTACGCTGAAAAAAATGCTGGCTCAGCCGGACGCGCTGACCTTGCTTACCCACGAGGTCAGCAATCCCATCGGTTATGGGCGCATCGTGCGCGACAGTTCAGGCAAGGTCAAAAGCATCGTGGAAGAAAAAGATGCTACTCCCGAACAGCGCGCAATAACTGAAGTGAATACCGGCATACTGGCCGCGCCAACACGCCTGCTGCACACTTGGTTGGGTCAGCTACAAAACAACAATGCCCAGAAAGAATATTATCTGACTGACATCGTTGCTATGGCGGTTGCCCAAGGCGTAGCAGTGCACACCGTGCAGCCGAGCCATGCGTGGGAAGTGCTAGGCATCAACAGCAAGGTACAGCTCGCTCAACTGGAGCGCATCTGGCAAGGCGAACAAGCGCATCAATTATTGACCCTAGGCGTTACCTTGTCCGACCCGGCGCGGATAGACGTGCGCGGCAAATTAATCTGTGGGCGCGAGGTCGCGATTGATGTTGGTTGTATTTTTGAGGGTGAAGTAAATCTAGGCAACGACGTGCAAGTAGGCGCTTACAGCATTATCAAAAATTCCAGCATTGCTGACGGTACGCACATCGCCCCTTATAGCCACATCGAGCAAGCCGAGATCGGAAAAAATTGTCGCATCGGCCCCTATGCTCGTTTGCGCCCAGCCAGCAAGCTGCACGATGAAGTTCACATCGGTAATTTCGTCGAAATAAAAAACAGCGAAATTGCCGCGCACAGCAAAGCCAATCACTTAAGTTATATCGGCGACTCTAGCATCGGTAGCCGCGTCAACATCGGCGCGGGCACCATCACTTGCAACTACGATGGTGCATACAAACACCGCACCGTTATCGGCGATGACGTGTTCATCGGTTCCAACACACAATTAGTGGCGCCAGTAACCATAGGGCACGGCGCAACCATAGGCGCAGGCTCCACCATCACCCTCGACGCGCCGGAAAACAAATTAACTCTGGCGCGCGCCAGACAAATCACAATACAGAATTGGCAGCGGCCAAAAAAGGAAAAATAATAAATGTGCTGAATCGTCGGCGCAATCCATCATGCAAAAATCACTTGAGGGCATCTCTAAAAATTCAAACTCCGTCGCGATACGGCGTTGCTCAAAAAATTTTAACGCTTACATCTCCTACATATGCGGCGCGCTAAAATTTTTATCGCGCCTTGTCTGGCTTAGGATTTTGAATTTTTAGAGGCCCCCTTGATGCCGTTCGACAAAAACAGACAAAAAGCTTAGACTAAAAAATATCATGGACATCGTTTTTAGACAGCATGCCGTAAAGCGAATGCACGAACGCGGCATATCCGAAGAAGAGGTGGAGCAAATAATAGCCGATGGCACGGTCATCGAAAACTACCCGAATGACCAACCTTATCCCAGCGCTTTACTGCTTGGATATGCTGGAAGCAAAGCAATACATTTGGTCTATGCCAATGCGATGACGGAAAACTTAAAAATCATCATTACCGTTTATGAGCCAGACTCCGCGATTTGGTGCAACGACCTACGAACAAGGAGAAAACCATGAAATGCCCTATTTGCAAACATGGTAACACCCATGCGGGTATTGCCAGCATTACGCTAGAACGTGACGGCAGCACTATGGTGTTCAAGCGAGTTCCGGCAGATATTTGCGAAAACTGCGGGGAGGTTTACCACGACGCAAAGGTAACACGCGCACTATTACGGCAAGCGGATCAAGCGGCAAAAGGGGGTGTTGAAATTGATGTTAGGCGATTTGCGGCTGGCTGAGTAACAGCCCACCAAATTTCAAATTGCCAGGCTGTGCAAATGGCCGAGTTTTGCAAATAATTAGGCCAAGTGCAACGTCATCACTCTCAATGCACCGAAAATCAAATCATAATGGCCGATTGGCAACGGTCGGCTCACAATACTAAGCAAGGAAAAAATAAATGTGCGGAATCGTCGGCGCAATCGCGCAGCGCAATGTTGTCCCTATTTTGCTGCAAGGTTTGCAGCGTTTGGAATATCGCGGCTATGACTCGGCTGGTTTGGTGGTGGTGAGCAACCATCAGCTACAGCGCGAGCGCAGCACGGGGCGTGTAGCAAATTTAAGCACGCTCAGCAGCCACATCAACAGCCCTCTCGGTATCGCCCATACCCGCTGGGCCACGCATGGCGCGCCTAGCGAGCGCAACGCCCATCCGCATACGAGCAACGATCTGATTGCCGTGGTGCATAACGGCATCATCGAAAATTATGAGGCCATGCGTGTACGCCTGACAGCACAAGGTTATGTCTTCACCTCCGACACCGACAGCGAGGTCATCGCGCACCTTATTCATAGCCACTATGCCCGTGGCAGCTCCCTGCGGCTGGCCACCCAAACCGCGTTGTCTGAATTAGTGGGCGCTTACGCCATCGGAGTGGTGGCGGCGGACAATGCCGATCAAATGATCTGTGCGCGCCAAGGCAGCCCGCTGCTGTTGGGCGTGGGTAGTGGTGAAAATTTCATCGCCTCTGACGTATCGGCGCTGCTAGCCGTTACTAAAAATGTGGTTTATTTAGAAGAAGGCGATGTCGCTGAAATCAGTTTGCGTGGCCACCGCATTTTTAACAACAAGAATGAGCCGGTAGAACGCCCGCTGCACGTCAGCACACTCGACAACGAAAGCGTGGAGTTGGGCGAGTATCGCCACTTTATGCAAAAAGAAATTCACGAACAGCCGCAAGCGCTGGCCGACACGCTGGAAGGCGTGTGCAACAGCCAATCGCTGATACCGGGCATTTTTGGCGCCGAAGCTGCTGCCTCCTTCGCCCAAGTAAAAAGCATATTGATTCTGGCCTGCGGCACCAGCCATCACGCCGGCATGGTGGCGCGCTACTGGCTGGAAGAAATCGCAGGCATCCCGTGCCAAGTTGAAATTGCCAGTGAATATCGTTATCGCGTTAGCGTAGCCAACCCCGATACCTTGGTTGTGACCATCTCACAATCGGGAGAGACCGCCGACACCTTGGCCGCGCTCAGCCATGCCAAGGCCATCGGGCATACGCACACTCTGTCTATTTGTAAT
>JANONO010000131.1:0-2939 GCA_031420875.1 Gallionellaceae bacterium
TAAATGCTAGTAGAAACAGAAATCGAATCGCCTTGCATAGGCGTGTGTGCGATGGACGAAGCGACAGGCTTTTGCCTAGGCTGCTATCGCACGCTAGACGAAATAAAGCAGTGGTGGGATTTGGGTAACGCGCAAAAACAAGTGGTTGTAGATGAAGCTAACGCGCGGCTTGAGCATCAATTTAATTGATTGGTACGCTAAAAAATTTATATTAACATATTGATTGATATAGGAAATTTGATAATTAATCGTGGTCTTCCCGCTTTTATTTTATCTCTCAGACTATGGAATCCAGCGCGCCAGTGTCTGGCGTAGCGTGGCGATGTTGAACGGTTTGGAGATGTAATCGTTCATGCCCTGATTTAGGCATTTATCGCGTTCGTCAGAAGCGGCATTGGCGGTCATCGCGATGATGGGCAGCACGAAACCCCGCGCCCTGATCTGCTCGGTGGCGCCATAGCCGTCAAGCACGGGCATGCGGCAATCCATCAAGACCAGATCGAAGCCGCCTCTGAGTACGGCATTGACTGCCTCCTGGCCGTTGTCAACCACAGTGACCTGCGCACAACCGATTTGCTCTAGCACGGCCTGAGCGACTATCTGGTTAATAGGGTTATCCTCCGCCATCAGAATCCTGGCCTGGCTCAGCACTGGCACTGGCACTGGCACTGTTTGCGCTACTTCAGCGAAGGGAAGGTCGCAACTGAAGACGCTACCCTGGCCTAGCGTGCTGGCCAGCACCACCTTGCCGCCCAAGTGCTCGCACAACTGCTTGACGATGGCCAGACCCAAGCCGCTGCCACCGTATTCGCTCGTGCTTGATGCGTTGACCTGGGTGAAACGTGTGAACAGGCGCGGCTGCATGTCGGCTGCAATGCCGATGCCGCTGTCATGCACGGTAAAGCGCAACAGGCAGCCGTGTCCGTTGTCGTCTAGGCGCTCCACGCTCAGGCCGATTTTGCCTTGCTGCGTGAACTTGAGCGCGTTGGCCAGCAGGTTGTTCAGAATTTGCCGCAAGTGGCCAGGGTCGCCCAGCAGTTCGTTGGGCACATTGGGCGCTTTTTTGGCGAGAAACACCAAACCCTTTTCGTGGGCGCTCAGGGTGTGGAGGTCCGTTAATTCCGAAAGTAGCTCATTCATGCTGAACGGAATGTGCTCGACATCGAGCCGACCCGCTTCAATCTTGCCGATGTCCAGCAAATCGTTAACCAGCGCCAGCAGGGTCTTCCCGCTAATCTGGGCCAGCTCAGCATACTGATGTTGCTGTGGCGTCAGGTGGCCTGCCAGCAGCAGGTCGGTCATGCCCAGCAAACCGTTAAGCGGGGTACGAATCTCATGGCTCATGGTGGACAGGAAGTCACTCTTAGCCTGGTTGGCCGTCACGGCGATATTCGTGGCCAGCTTTTGCCTCTCTTCGCTCTCGCTCAGCGCCTGCGTACGCTCAAGCACGCGCTGCTCCAGAGTTTCATTGAGTTCGCGCAATTGCTCCTCGGCTCGCTTGCGCTCGGTGATGTCGGTGACGATCAGAAACGCGGATTGCTTGCCGATGCTGTCTCGAACTGAGGTGCCGCCATAGCTGAGGATACGCTCCACGCCGGTGTCAGTGCGCCGGATGCGCAGCTCGCAGTTGCGCACCCGTTCGCCGCGCAGGGCGCGCGTCATCGGCCACTGATCGAAGGGCAGGGTCGCGCCATCCAGCGTGTTAATCTCAAGAAGTTGGGAGATATCGGCCAACTGCCCCATGCATTCGGCCATGCTGACAAAGCCGTGCATGTTCAGGCTGGCGCGGTTCCAGTGAATGAACTCGCCTTCCATGCTAGTGATGACCAGTCCCTCGTTGAGATTTTCGGCCACCGTCAAGAGCCGCTCCTCCCTTTCCCGCAGTTGCTCTTTCGCGGCGAGTTCCACCAGCAAGTTGGCGTTGACTTGGGATAGTTCAGCCGTGCGGGCTTGCACGAGCTGCTCCAGCTCCTGCTCCGCCTGTATGCGTTCGGTGATGCCGTAAAAATAGCACACCACGCCAAACTGTCCGTCGGGCAAGATGATGCGCTCAATTTTCCAGTCGTAGGACTCGACGTCAGCAATGTTCTGGCGCTGTTCGGTGGTATTCTGCGCGGAATAGGGCTCGCCAGTTTGCAGTGTGTGGCGGAAGTGCCCCACCGCCTCGGATGCGAAAGCATCGGGCCAAAGCAGGCGCATCACTTCTTCGAAGTCGCGGCCTATCAGCGGGTCGATATCACTGAAAACTTTGCGCGAGGCAGCGCTGACTTGCCACAGACGAAACTGCGCATCGACAACGTACACACCGAAGGGTGCGTTCTGGATTAGGTTGAAAAAAGTGTCGCGGTTCTGGCGCAACAGCTGCTTGGACTGCTCGCGTTCGGAGATGTATTGCGCAGTGCCGAGTGGGCGCAGGCTGGCCTCATCTGCGTTGCCCAGCGACATGCCAGCGGACTCAGATAAGGCTTGAACGCTGTCGGTGCGGGGTGCGACCATGGTGAAATTTCCTTTAGGATGAAATCAAAGTTTTGTTTTGGGTATAAAAACTTTATACACCGCCCCCCTATAGCTCGTCAACTATCGTCTAGTTGACGCTGAGGTTTTTAAACCTGTTTTTGCTTGGGGTAATTAAGCCCATGCAAGGTGTAGCGTAAACCATTAAAAATTATACTTAAATCTATTCAAAAAAACTCAATTTTGCTAGTAAATTATCGGCAAGTGAAGCCATGCCCACGAAAAATTTAGCCACTTAAGAATAATAGAGAATAATAGGGGACAGCAACTACCCTGAAATAAATCGTTATTTATCAAGTCTCACTGCCGACAATAGCATCTTGTTTGCCTAAATCACTCAAAATTTTCAAACCAAATTTAATAACTGCATCGGCATCTGGATGTTTTATATCCTCTGCAAGCCGCACCAGTGCTTGCTTGCCAGT
>JANONO010000132.1:0-12652 GCA_031420875.1 Gallionellaceae bacterium
CTCAAGTTTATATGTGAGTTTTCCTGGGTGACATTTTCCAGAGAAGGTTAACGAGCAGCTTTATGATTTAGATAAAAGCTTGAGCGCCTGGCGAATACCATCCGACACGCTGGCATCTTTGGGCAATTGCTTGACCGCCCAATCTGCCTCCTTCTCGCTATAGCCCAGTGCCTGCAACGCATTCACGATGTCGTTGCTGAATGACACCATCGCCGTACCCTGAGTGGTACTTGCACCACCCACCACGAATTTTCCCTGCAACTCCAGCAGCAAACGCTCGGCGGTTTTCTTGCCTACGCCTGGAATCTTGGTCAATCGTCCGGCTTCTTTATTGGCCACGGCAACGGCCAGATCATTCAGACTCAGGCCGGACAGCACGGACAGCGCCAGTTTCGGCCCGACACCGCTGATCTTAAGCAACTGGCGAAACGCCACGCGCTCTTCGTTGCTCAGAAACCCATACAACAAATGTGCGTCTTCGCGCACGATGAGTTGGGTATGCAGCACCACTTTTTCATGCAGTGCAGGCAGGTTGTAAAACGTGCTCATCGGCACGCTCAGTTCATAGCCTACGCCCTGCACATCCAGCAAAATCTGTGGCGGGTTTTTTTCTAGCAGGATGCCGCTCAAGCGACCGATCATGTTATAAATTTCTCCAAGTCATTTTCACTATTTGCAGCAAGTGAGCAGCGCAACATGTGGCCTGCATTTTTGGAGCGCGGGCATCTTGCCCGCATGCGGGCGAGACGCCCGCGCTCCCTACATTCTTAAACCAGCCTCCCCTTTTTTACACGATACCCCGCCGTTGCTAATGCGCCCAAACCCTGCCCACCATGTGCATGACAAATCGCACAAGCCAGCGCATCCGCCGCGTCCGGGCTGGGTATGCCGCTTAGTTTTAACAAGCGTTTCACCATTTCCTGTACCTGCTCTTTCTTGGCATGGCCGCTGCCCACCACCGCCTGCTTCACCTGCAACGCGGTGTATTCCGCTACTGGCAGATTCGCCAATACCGCCGCACAAATGGCTGCACCGCGCGCTTGCCCGAGCAGGAGGGTGGATTGCGGATTGACATTGACGAATACTTTTTCTACTGCCACTTGATCGGGTTGATGCTGCGCGATGACTTCGCGCAAAGAATTTAGTATGGTCTTGAGTCGCTCCGGCAGCTCACCTTCTGGAATTTTTATGCAGCCACTGGCAACATAATTTAACTGCTGACCCTCTTTATCAAGCACACCAAAACCTGTCACGCGCAGGCCAGGATCAATGCCAAGGATACGCATTAGCCTTCTATGGCCGCGTTGCTATAAACTTCCTGCACGTCATCCAAATCTTCCAGCGCATCCAACAATTTCTGCATCTTCACCGCATCGTCACCGTTGAATCCGATTTCGTTTTCTGCCTTCATGGTGACCTCACCCATTTCCGGCTTAAAGCCTGCCGACTCTAAACGCTGTTTCACAGCGATAAAATCATACGGCGAGGTAATCACTTCTATGCTGCCATCTTCATTGGTCAGAATATCTTCCGCGCCCGCATCCAGCGCCACTTCCATCAGCGCATTCTCGTCGGTGCCCGGTGCGAATATCATCTGCCCACAATGCTTAAATAGAAAAGAAACCGAACCATCGGTGCCGAGATTGCCACCAAATTTGGTGAAGGCGTGGCGCACGTCGGCCACGGTGCGCGTCTTGTTGTCGGTCAAGCAGTCCACCATCACCGCCGCGCCATTGATGCCGTAACCTTCATAGCGTAGCTCCATATAATCCGCGCCATCGAGTTCGCCGCTGCCGCGCTTGATAGCGCGTTCGACATTGTCCTTGGGCATGTTCTGGTCATAGGCTTTTTCCATGGCCAAGCGCAAGCGCGGATTGCCGGTCGGATCGCCACCGCCGAGCTTGGCCGCCACAGCAATTTCTTTAATCAGGCGAGTGAAAATCCTGCCACGTTTATCATCCTGCTTACCTTTGCGGTGCTGGATATTTGCCCATTTGCTGTGACCTGCCATAAATTTTCCTCGTTAGCTTGATATGCCGCAGCGCAGATGTTCAAAAATATTTTTGTTATGACATTGTGGCGCAATGTTACCATTTTTAGAGGTGCCCTTTAGCGATGCGCTTAAGAACAGCACTATGTATGGCGCACCCTATCCGGCGGCATTTTCAGCCCGACGCGCTCTACCATCACGCTGTTGTTGCCATCACCCAGCCACACCTGACCATCTTGTATGGTGCATTGCAACTGCATGGTGCGCTGTGCCAACATGGCCATCGCGCGCGTACTCTCCGACGGCAGGTTAATCACGCTGAGATTTTTCAGGCGCTCGAACTGGCTGCTGTTTTGCGCGAACCACATTTCGGCAACGCGTCCGCCATAGGTATAGACCCTCACCTGATTGGCGCGCCCACAAGCCTTGCGGATTAATTTTTCATCGGGCAAACCGACATCTATCCACAACTCAATCGCGCCCGTTAAATCCTTCTGCCACAGATCGGCCTCATCATCGGCGGTCATGCCCTGACCAAACTCCAGATACTCGTGAGCATGCAAGGCAAAGGCCAACAATCGCACCATCATGCGCTCATCCGTTTCCGAAGGATGGCGGGCAATAGTCAGCGCATGGTCGGCGTAGTAGTGGCGCTCCATGTCGGCGATTTGCAGATTGACTTTGAAGATGGTGGATTTGATGGCCACGAGGGAACTCCGAAAACCTGATTACATTATTCTGACAGCGCCTAACCCACATCTGCATAAATAGATGTGGGTTAACTAAAAATACCGTAGCGATGTAGCGCCTCGTTCGCGTGATATGTTGTTTACAGCGAACAGATGGGTGAAATACTAAAGTTGGCCGCGTGCCTGACCCTTACATTTTGGATTTGCAGATTTTCCTGCCGTTCCGCAAAGGTCTGGGGACGAGCGCACCAGAAAGCTGCCGTAGTTAGGATCCGCCTGATCGCTGAACGGATGCCCGCCAGTAAAATGTGCTTCTCCGATAAGCCCAAGGCCGGCATCTCTCAAATCCAGAAAGTCAATCTTCCCAAGCTGAGCCGAAAATTGAGTACCGATTGGATAGACTGCGGTGGTAATGAAAGTACCAAAAAAATCATTCCCCACAAATCCATAGGTAAAAGATCTACTAGGAGTTGACATGGTCACGCCCAGCAACGTCATAAGAGATAGCGCTTCCGTCGGGTGTGTAATGCTGATATCGAAACCATCGTCAGGTATGCCGGCATGAATAAACAGGGTTTCCAATTCTGCTTTTGTGGCGTGTCGGAAACCCTGCCCATAAAATATTCCGGTTCGAACTTGATCATATGTCTGGTTAGCCGTAAGTGGCACATCGAGCCAATCAAGATTTGAGACGGTATCGCGAGTTATCTGGCCATCACCCGATCCATCCACAAAATCTACATTGAGTAGTTCGGCATTGACGCCAAGGGGGGCTAACATCGCGATGAAAAGCGCTACGGGAATAAACGTACTGCTAAAATTGAATTTCATAGCCCCTCCAAATTATAATAAAAAATTATTTTCAAAATGCACAATCGAAACGCATTGATAACGACATTGCACCATCCCAAGTAAAGCTGCAATGAGAGTATCACACTGCTTTTAGATTACAAAATACGCTACTTTTTTGCCGTGCCGATTAATTGCCGTGCCAATTAAGTGCGTACTATCTCCTTGGTAGCGCATGAATTATTCCATTACTTTTCCACGCAACGCTTTAACAGAACCGCGCAAGGTTTTGTTGTCCATGCGCTTCCGCTGCGAGCTGCGCGTCGGCTTGGTTGCGCGGCGCACAGTAGGTAGCACGGCTATGCTCTGCACCAATTCTTTCAAGCGCCGCAACGCCTCGCCGCGATTCATTTCCTGACTGCGAAATTCTTGTGCCTTGATAATCACCACGCCATCTTTGGTGATGCGCTGATCGCGCAAGACCAGTAAACGCTCCTTAAAATCATGTGGCAGCGAGGAGGCGGTAATGTCGAAGCGTAAGTGCATCGCGCTGGAAACTTTGTTCACGTTCTGCCCACCCGCGCCTTGTGCGCGCACGGCGGTCAGATCAATTTCATGATCGGGAATGTTGACGTTGTGGACGATGTATAACATGACTACCCTCGTCCTAGCCCTCTCCCGCAAGCGGGAGGGGAGATGTTCCTCTCTCCCTTCTGGGAGAGAGTTGGAGAAAGGGGGCATTCCGTTCTAATAAATTCATCTCTAATTTTCAACCGTGATTCGCACATCACCCAGCGTCACCACCTGCCCTGCACGTATCTTGGCGGTCTTGCGTATCTCCACCTTGCCATCCACTGATACCACGCCTTCCGTTACCAGCGCCTTGCCCGCACCGCCACTGTCGCATATGCCGGTCAGCTTGAGCAACTGGTTTAGCTCGACAAATTCTCCGCGCAGTTTGAGTTCAATGTGTGGCATAGATTAATTTTTAGATGGTCAAGATTACTGGACACTAGCATAGTGTCCGAATATTTCATAAATAAGCTTGGAATAATGAGATTGGAATAATGAACGTGCAACAGGGGAATTAACCCCAGCTTTTCATGTCGTTTATGAAACTTTCAGGCCAGATTCTGCCTGTTTAAATTAACATAAATTGTTCAGTTATGCGATTGGAATTCCGGTTTTTTGTTGTAATACTGGAAACACGCACGCAATTTCCGGTTTGATTCTTCAGCCACGTTTTCGAATGCAATCCCACACACAATTTTTCCGGCTTCCAGTTGTTGCCGGGTTATCCGCCCTTGTAATTTGAGCGGCTCTTGAACCTCATATTGATGGAGATCATCTTGTGGCAGACTCAGAGCCAATTCTACCGACTGCGCCTCATTTAATTTTTCGTTTAACTCCAATCGGATTCCATTCAAGCTGAAATCGAGACTAGAACACTCCATCACCTTTCCCCCCTGACTGACCTGAAGCAACAACCGGTTAGTAATTCTGGGGAATGTGCGTTTTTCGTGTTGCGCGGGTTCTATAACCTGGATATTTTCAAACGTAAAACCTGACATCAATTCGTTAAGCTTGCCGGTTACTTTGTGTAAGCCCTCTCCAATTGACGCTGTTGTTTCTACCTTGGCAGAGCTTTCGCTTAAAGTGGCAAACAGCTGCCCAAGTGAGTCTTGAAGCAAGTTCACACTCTTAATCTGCTCACCGCTTGCTTCCGCAATACCATCATTGGCCTTTACCGTCTCAGCAACCTCACTCGCCATATGCTCAATCACTGCTGCAGTTTCACCGGCTACCTTTTGATTTTCTTGCACCTTGCCTACCACTGCATTCATGGAGGCTGTGACTTGCTGCACCTTGCTACCTAGTTGCCCAATAATTTCGGTAACTTCACTGGCTGAATGCGAAGTGCGCTCTGCCAACTTGCGTACTTCATCGGCCACAACGGCGAATCCACGCCCCTGCTCGCCTGCTCGCGCCGCCTCGATTGCCGCATTAAGAGCCAATAGATTAGTCTGCTCAGCAATCGTCTGAATCGTGGTAATGATCTTGTGTATCCTTCCGGTAGATTGCTCCAGCTCATTAATTTTCTGCACAGCCTGGTTCACCTGCTGGGCTGTATGTTCCATTTCAGAGATATTCATCCGCACCATACGAATCCCTTCACGCGCTTTTTCCTCTGTTTGCTTGGCTCGCCCAGCCGCGCCAGTTGTCTGCGTTTGTACTTTCTCAGAAACATGGTGCAATTTTTCAGTGACTGCACTCACATCATCCGAACGACTCTGTTCATTTCGCCCCACCTCGGCGATTTCGCGTGAGATTTTTGCGATCTGAAAGGCGGACTGCTCCATCTCTTTACCGCTGGCACTCACCTCGCGCATAATGTGGTTGAGCTTGCTCAACACATCATTGAACTCGTGCTCCAGCACGCCTATTTCATCACGCGAACCAACCTTGACTCCCTTGGTCAGATCGCCATTCACTACCGACTTGAGCGAGTTACACAATGTCTGGATTGGTTTGACAAAAGCTCGTGCAACCAAACCGATAATAAAAAATTGGATCGCAAATTCAAGACCTGATTCCCAGAACGAATTAAAAATATAATCACTATGATTAGACTCAAGCTGGCTAATGACCTGGGCGCTGACATTATTCGAGCGGGCAATATTAACCATCTGACCCAGCTCATTTGAGGCAAGCACCCGGCTATAAACCGTAGTGATCATGGTCACAAAGAAAAAGCCAAGCTGCAGCTTCCATCGAATACTTAGAGAAAGAAACCAATTACCCATCACACTCTCCTGATTAATGTGCAGCAAACGCTACAAAGCGATCTTACTTATTCAGCGCTAACAATACCCAATTTGGGCAATTCCAGTTACTAGCTTAAGAGCTTCAGGCGCATTTAAATGGAAAAATAGCTATGGATTTCTCCTTGTTTCTTGGGCTTAGCCCATTCGGGCAGGTTCTTTAACCCAGATTTTCCATTAGCATTCGTAGCGAGGACGCACCGATGGCAGCATGGATTATAGCTTCACCGCATGTTCGCGCGTGGTATGAAACACCACTTTAGGCCAACGCTCCTGCGTTAGTTTCAAATTAACGCTGTTTGGCGCGAGGTAAGCCATGTTGCCCGCCGCATCGTAAGCGACGTTATGCGACAGCGATTTTTCAAAATCAGCCAGCATCTTTTTGTCATCGCAGGTCACCCAGCGCGCGCTGTTCACAGCAGTGCCATCGAACACCGCATCCACGCCGTATTCACCCATCAGGCGGCTGGCAACCACATCAAACTGCAACACACCGACCGCGCCCAGAATCAAATCACCGCCACTGACCGGTTTGAACACCTGCACCGCGCCTTCTTCGCCAAGTTGCTGCAAGCCTTTGTGTAGCTGCTTGACCTTGATCGGGTTGCGGATACGCACCGAGCGGAAAAAATCCGGCGCGAAATACGGAATGCCGGTGAATTGCAAAATCTCGCCTTCGGAAAAGCTATCGCCGATCTGCATGTTGCCGTGGTTAGGCAGGCCGATGATGTCGCCGGCATAAGCTTCTTCCACTTGTTCGCGCGATGCGGCCATGAAGGTCACTACGTTAGATACGCGAATCTCGCGATTGATACGCAGATGCTTGATCTTCATGCCGCGCTCGAAATGGCCGGAGCACACGCGCAAAAAGGCGATGCGGTCGCGGTGATTGGCATCCATGTTGGCTTGTATCTTGAATACAAAACCGGAGAATGGTGCTTCGTTCGGCTCTACCACGCGCACCGTGGCATCGCGTTCACGCGGCGCAGGCGCCCAATCCAACAGCGCAGTCAAAATCTCGCGCACGCCGAAGTTGTTGATCGCCGAACCAAAAAAAACGGGTGTCTGTGTACCCGCCAAAAATGCTTCGAGATTAAACGGATGCGATGCGCCATGCACCAGCTCCACTTCCATCTTGAGCCGCTCGATTTCCAACGGAAACATTTCTGCTAAGCGCGGATTATTGATGCCCTTGATGATTTCGAACTCCTGATCGGCGCGCTCCGCACCCCCTGCAAACAGCATGATCTCGTCGCGCAGCAGGTGATACACACCGCGAAAAGTCTTGCCCATACCCAGCGGCCAAGTCACCGGCGCACACTGAATTTGTAGCACCGACTCCACCTCGTCCAGCAATTCCAGCGGGTCGCGGGTTTCCCTATCCATCTTGTTCATAAAAGTGATGATGGGCGTGCTACGCATACGGCACACATTGAGCAGCTTGATGGTCTGCGTCTCCACGCCCTTGGCCGCATCTATCACCATCAGCGCAGAATCCACCGCAGTCAACACACGATAAGTGTCTTCGGAAAAATCCTGGTGACCGGGTGTGTCGAGCAGGTTCACCACATGATTGCGATACTCAAACTGCATCACCGAACTGGCCACGGAAATGCCGCGCTGTTTCTCGATGTCCATCCAGTCAGAAGTCACATGGCGACCACTCTTGCGCCCCTTGACCGTGCCCGCCAATTGAATCGCGCCGGAGAACAGCAACAATTTTTCGGTGAGCGTAGTCTTGCCCGCATCCGGGTGAGAAATAATGCCGAACGTGCGACGGCGTGCCACTTCGCGCGCAATCAATTCACGCGGCACGGCCGCGGGTTCGTTCAGGGTGGGGTCAAGCTCAGTGGACATGATGAAAAGCGGTGGAAAAAGGGCGCAAGTTTAAAGACTATGGGGGGGAATGTCGAATTGCTGGCGCATGCCAATATTTAGGTACGCAACAAATCCCCGTGCATAAATAATTAGGGTGTCTTGTAGTTACCCGAAAGGTTTATCTGGGGTAATCATATCTTCACCCGACTTAATCTCAACGCATTGGTAATCACCGATACCGAGCTAAAACTCATCGCTGCTGCCGCGATAATGGGTGACAGCAAAATTCCAAAGTACGGGTATAACACGCCCGCTGCAATCGGAATACCGAGCACGTTGTAGATAAAGGCGAAGAATAAATTCTGACGGATATTTTTCATGGTGGCGCGGGACAGGCGCAGCGCGCGGGCTATGCCGTTTAGGTCGCCCTTGACCAGCGTGATGCCCGCGCTTTCCATAGCCACATCGGTACCAGTGCCCATCGCAATGCCCACTTGCGCTTGCGCTAATGCCGGTGCGTCGTTGATGCCGTCGCCTGCCATGGCTACGATGCGGCCTTGTGCTTGCAGTTGTTTGACGATGTTGGCCTTCTGCTCAGGCAAGACATCGGCCTCGATGCGGTCTATGCCCAACTTGCGCGCCACCGCCTCGGCCGTGATGCGGTTGTCGCCAGTAAGCATGATGATCTGCACCCCTTCCTCATGCAGCGCGCGGATCGCATTCTGGGTGGAATCCTTGATCGGGTCGGCGACGCCTATCAGCCCGGCGGCTTTGCCGTCTATGGCCAACAGCATCACCGTTTGCCCATCGCTACGCAGTGTGTCGGCGCGCGTGACTAGCTCACTGGATGCGATGTTTAACTCTTCGAACAGCTTAAGATTGCCCAACACGACCGCATGGCCTTCGACAGTGCCTGCCACGCCCTTGCCGGTGTAGGAACGGAACTCGCTGACTGCGGCCAGCGCTAATTTTTTTTGCTGCGCGCCTGTCACAATCGCCGCTGCCAGTGGATGTTCACTGGCGCGCTCCAAACTAGCACCCAGCCGCAACACTTCGGCCTCATCAAATCCGGTGAGCGCAATGACCGAGGTTAATTTTGGTTTGCCTTCGGTTAGCGTGCCGGTTTTGTCTATCACCAGCGTGTTAACTTTCTCCATGGTCTCCAGCGCTTCAGCATTCTTAATCAATATACCCAGCGTCGCGCCGCGACCCGTGCCGACCAAGATAGACATGGGCGTAGCCAAACCCAATGCACATGGGCACGCGATGATCAGCACGGCTACCGCGTTGACAATGGCATGTGCCAGCCTTGGCTCCGGACCCATCAGTCCCCATACCGTCAAGGTGGCAAGCGCAACGCCTATCACTACCGGAACAAAATAACTGGCGGTGACATCGGCCAGTCGCTGTATCGGCGCGCGCGAACGCTGTGCTGCGCTGACCATTTGTACGATTTGTGCCAACAGCGTATCTGCGCCGACGCGCTCTGCACGCATCAGCAAGCTGCCCGTGCCGTTCACCGTCGCACCAATCAAGCGCGCACCTGTAGTTTTTTCGACGGGGATGGATTCACCCGTGACCATGGATTCATCCAACGCACTGCTTCCTTCCAGCACCACACCATCCACCGGCACTTTTTCGCCGGGGCGCACGCGCAGCACGTCGCCGGGCTGCACCTGTTCCAACGGAATGTCCTCCTCTATATTTCCAACACGCACAATGCGCGCCGTCTTGGGCGCAAGCCCCAACAACAATTTAATCGCTGCGCTGGTCTGGCTACGCGCGCGCAACTCCATTACCTGGCCTAGCAGCACCAACACCATAATCACCGCAGCGGCTTCAAAATAAACCGGCACAGCGCCCATCATGCTGTGCATCGCGGGTGGGAAAATTTCTGGCAGCAACATCGCCACCACACTATATGTCCACGCCATACCTACACCGAGCGCAATCAGGGTAAACATATTCAGATGACGATTCACCAACGAAGCCCAGCCGCGCTGAAAAATCGGCCAACCTCCCCACATCACCACGGGTGTCGCCAAAGCAAATTCCAGCCACTGAATCGTTGTCATTGATAAATCTTGCGGCATCGCTTGCGGAAATAAATCAACACCCATCGCCATCACGAAAACTGGCACCGCCAGTGCCGTGCTGACCCAGAAACGCCGCGTCATATCCCGCAGCTCGCTCGTATCTTCTGCGGCGGTGTAGCTCATAGGCTCCAGTGCCATGCCGCACTTCGGGCAAGCACCGGGCGTGGGCTGTTGCACTTCGGGGTGCATAGGACAGGTGTAGATTGTGCCGCTAGGTATCGGCTCAGATGGGGTGATCTGTGGGGACAGATATTTTTTCGGTGATGCCTGAAACTTAGCCAGACATTTCGGGCTGCAAAATAAATATGTCTGCCCATTGTGTAAATGGCGCAGCGTGGTCTTGGGCGGCACGGTCATACCGCACACCGGGTCTATATGGGTTGCCATATTGTTTATTCCTTAGGTGTTTGGTATTCGGTGATAGTGTGGCCGAACAACGGCAATCAAATTATTAGTTGGTCAGCCGTTCCAGCAACCTTTCATGTATCCCGCCAAAACTACCGTTGCTCATCACTAATATTTGATCGCCGGGTTTTGCGGTGACGGCAATAGAAGCTATCAATTCATCCAAATTATTTTTTACTATGGCCTTATTTCCTAATGAAGCCAGCGCCGCGCCTGCATCCCAACCCAGATTTGCATCGTAGCAAAACACTGCGTCCGCATCCTTAAGGCTGTCGGGCAGTGCAGCTTTCATCACGCCCAATTTCATGGTGTTAGAGCGCGGCTCCAGCACGGCGAGTATGCGCGCCTTGCCAACCTTGTGCCGCAGTCCTGCAATAGTAGTAGCGATAGCGGTGGGATGATGAGCAAAATCGTCATAAATCGTGATGCCCTTTACTATGCCGCGAACTTCCATGCGGCGCTTCACGTTCTTGAATTCGGCCAGCGCGGCCAGCCCCTGTGCAATCGGCACACCAGCATGGCGCGCAGCAGCGAGTGCGGCCAATGCGTTCATGCGGTTGTGTTCGCCCAGCAATTCCCATTGTAGAGTGCCTTGTGGTTTTTTATTAAAACAAACTTGATTGTCAGCACAAATGCTCCAGCCCCTCTCCCCCGACCCCTCTCCCGCAAGCGGGAGAGGGGAGCCAAATTTTTCCACGGGTGTCCAGCAGCCGCGCTGAATGACTCGCTGCAAGGATTCTTCGCGGCCATTGCTAACGACTAGGCCATTGCCCGGCACAGTGCGTACTAGGTGATGAAACTGCGTTTCGATAGCAGCGAGGTCGGGGAAAATATCGGCGTGATCGAATTCCAGATTGTTAAGAACCACGGTGCGCGGGCGGTAATGAATAAATTTGGAGCGCTTGTCGAAAAAGGCGGTGTCGTATTCGTCGGCTTCGATGACGAAGAAGGGGCTGCCCTCTCCCTCCGCCCTCTCCCCTAGGGAGAGGGGACTTAGCCGTGCAGAGATACCAAAATTCTGTGGTACGCCGCCGATCAAAAAGCCGGGATGCAAACCCGCATACTCCAGTATCCACGCCAGCATGGACGAGGTCGTGGTTTTGCCATGCGTACCCGCGACAGCAAGCACCCATTTATCCTGCAACAGATTTTGCGCCAGCCACTGCGGGCCGGAGATGTAGGGTAGATTGCGATTGAGGATTTCTTCCATCAGCGGGTTGCCACGCGACACGACATTACCAATGACATAGATGTCTGCGTTGAGTGTCAGTTGTTGCGGAGCAAAGCCTTCGATCAGCTCTATGCCCTGCGCTTGCAGTTGCGCGCTCATGGGCGGATAGACGTTCGCGTCGCAGCCGGTAACGCGATGGTTCGCTTGCTTCGCCAGCACGGCAATGCCACCCATGAAGGTGCCACAGATACCAAGAATATGAATGTGCATGTTTAAGCGCCGCTGAAAATTAAATAGTTCACACCGACTAAATTATTCTGTCCACAAACCGAACAACAGGTGCAACGCAAGTATCACCAAGCCACACAACAAGCCACCGACCCCAACCAATACAAACATTTGCGGAAGCAACGCGTGCTCTGCACCATCCGGCCCCATGCTGGGTGCCAGCATGAAAATACTGAGCCAGCTGAGCGGATATAAACCCGCCAGACCGATCAAAGCGCTACTGATTTTTTTCATGCCTGCGCGTAACCCGGATAGGGCTACCACTAAAATCAAGCCCAGACTGAATGCGGCGATGCCCGTCGCATGAAAGTGTGCCCGCTGCACAAATCGCCAAATTTCTTCTTTGCTATGTTCATCATGCAATGTTGGATGTGCGGCAATGCCCGCATCGATCCATTTCTGATAGCCGTCTTCATTTAGCCCAAAAGAAATTCCCAGCACCACCCCGAACAGCAACGTCAATATTATTAGAGCTAAGCCCGGGCGAATATTTTTTAAAACATTATTCATGCGACCCCCTCCTTAGTTAATTATCGTAATTTAAAACGGGTGCTAACCAGCGCTCTGCCTCTTCCATGCTCCAG
>JANONO010000133.1:0-2231 GCA_031420875.1 Gallionellaceae bacterium
GCTCACTGGAAAAGTTGATAGCAGCTCTGTACCTTGCCTCAATCTGCCATTTGTAGTGAGGCAACTAGTGATGCTCACCCACCCTATGGGCGTGAATTTATCTGGGGTGTATGGCACTTGAGTATCAAAATAGGCTAACGCTGCAGCGGCATCTTTTTTTACACGCAAAATACCGAAGGTATTACTTCTGCCTTCTGCTGTTTCGATTGATCGAACCTTGCGAAGGGCGGCATCTACATCTCCACGCGCCGATTCCAACCACGCCAACGCAATAGGAGATGTTGGATGCCCTATCGCTGTGAGCTTTGCTAATGCCTCTTCGGCTTTTTCGATCTGGCTGCCACTGGCAGCTAAGCGCACAACCCAGTCATATATTTTTGCTTTTACAGTACTTGGTGCTGCCGAAAATTTCCCATCATTGCTGATGCAACGGGTGAGCTCGTGCAACTCTGCCAGAGCATCATAGCCAGGCGTAGCGCGTCGTTTTAATATTGCGTTGAGGGTGTTTTCGGCATCTTCTCCATGATGTGCTGCAATCGCTTCGCTTGCGAACAATGTTTGAGTCGCGATGATTTCATCAAGCTTGCTTTTTTGTTCATCAAAGCGTTCAAGCACACTGCCAAATCCAACTTGGGTGAGAGCCGCAATCCCAGAAACTATCACAGCGCCCTGTATGCTCGCCTTCAGAAAGGCAACTGCTGCGAAAACATAATGCTCTGCAGAGCTTCTAGGATCTTCCGAAAGCAACAAGTAGGTCGATACCAATGTTTCGTAATCATTACGAGATTCTGGCGCTGAAACTAGATTGGCTTTAACCAGATTGCCCAGAGCCACGTTCACTTCTGGGCGTGAAAGCCATCCCATAATGTTAGGTCGCCAGAAATCATCAGGCCGGACAAACGCAGCACCAACGGTCGTCTTGAACTGTTCCCAAAGAGAATCGTCATAAGAAACAGCGCCAAGTCTCTTTATCGCGCCATTGAATAAATCATCGAAGTGACTTTCAGGAACAGAGTGTGGATTCTTTCCCGCTTCACGCTCCGCCTTGCCCCTGCGCAGGGTAGGAAGCGCAGCCAATAGGCCTGACAAAGCCAATTTAATCAATGCGAGCCAATCACTCATCACAACCCCCTACAATTAATTTCCCTATCAATTTCGCACTATAACGTAAGGGATGGGGGCAGATATAGATTTAAACCGGAGTATCAGTGATATGAAAGTTTAGCTACTGGAAAGGCTGCAGCTTGTAGCAGTTATGGAGAAGTGTGAATGCAGTTACTCGAGCAACTCTTAGCTGCCCGCTTTGGGTGGTGAGTAACGGTTCAGAAAGTTGGAAGCAGACATTCCAGCAAGTTGAACCGACAGCCTTTTCAGCAAACCGCCACAGTCTGGTATGGCCGAATAGCAGCCATTCGCGGCAATCGCTGTAGCCGTCTTAAACGGGCACAATGCGGTAAGTGCCCTACCCTTTATTCGATGTCCGGTGTACCCCAGGAAGCGGACTGTCACAGCCTTAACTCCTAATAGAAAAAGCCCCAATCCTTTCAGATCAGGGCTCTCCCATTTTTCAACTCTTTTTACTAGCGGCTTGCGAATGGTCAACTGATTTTTTTTCCGAGTTTTTGCACACTGCGGGGTTATACGAATCCTGGGTTCAAGACTGTCCCCTGTACTACACCAGTCCCAACGCGCCCACCAAGTACGACGTCTTGGGCACGCTGCTTCTTTCCATTCTGGCAGGACACAACCGCTATGCGCATATCACCGCGTTGCGCAGCGATGGTGTCAGCCCGGAAATACTCAAGATGAAAAAAATCATCAGTGAAGACGCGATGCGTCGAGGCCTTGCGCGCATTGCAGCACCTGCCAGCGAAGCCTGGCTTAAATCGCACCTCCTGCGTAGCGTATCCGCAGCACTCGACACACCCTGGATACTCGACATCGACACCACCATCAAAACGTTATTTGGTAAGCAACAGGGCGCGGAAGTTGGCTACAACCCACACAAGCCCGGACGCCCAAGCCATGCACTCCACACCTACTGGGTAGGTAACTTGCGTTTGGTACTGGATGTCGTGGTGAGCCCCGGCAAACAGTCCAGCGCATCTCATGCGCAACCTGGTTTGACAGCACTGCTTGACGGGTTGGCAATCAATCAACGTCCCGCGATGGTGAGGGGCGATTGCGGCTTTGGCAATGAGCCATTCATCGCGGAACTCGAAGCTCGCCAT
>JANONO010000134.1:0-16356 GCA_031420875.1 Gallionellaceae bacterium
CCATTTTAAACAATGCATTAAACATGACCTACCCCCTCATAAAAAAATCAACACCTCTACAACGCTCTGGATGACAATCAAACCTTAACAATTCAAAAATATAATATTCATAGCGAATAAAGCAATAATCATTCCAAATGATACACAATAGAAATAAAATGTGGGTTGAGATGCTTTTTAAGTAGCGATTCCAACACTCCCAAGCCAGAGAAAGCACTCCCAAGCCAGAGAAAGCACTCTCAAACAAGAGAATGGCGCGAGCAGGGGTCTGTGCATCACGTATGCTATGATTGTAAACATCAATAAAAGTGGGGCATGCTACGCGGAAACGGCTCACATTAAAGAATGGAATAAACATGATGAATTCCCCATCTGCCAGAAAAGGCATTATCCTCGCCGGCGGCTCCGGCACACGGCTGCACCCAGTGACGCTGGCAGTATCCAAGCAACTGCTGCCCATCTACGACAAGCCAATGATTTACTATCCGCTGTCAACTCTCATGCTGGCCGGGATGCGCGACATTTTGATTATCTCCACACCGCAAGATACCCCGCGCTTTCAACAATTGCTGGGTGATGGCAGTGCGTGGGGGCTGAATTTGCAATATGCCGTACAGCCTTCGCCGGATGGCTTGGCGCAAGCTTTCATTATTGGGCGTGATTTCATCGGAAGCCATCCCTCCGCGCTGGTGTTGGGTGACAATATTTTTTACGGACACACTTTCCAGCAGCAGCTGGAAAATGCCACGCAGCGCGCAGCGGGTGCAACTGTGTTTGCTTATCATGTGCGCGATCCAGAGCGCTATGGCGTGGTGGAATTTGACCCGCAAGGATGCGCCATCTCGCTCGAAGAAAAGCCTTTACGTCCCAAATCTAATTACGCCGTCACCGGCCTTTATTTTTACGATCAATCTGTGGTGGATATTGCTGCCAGCCTTAAACCCTCTTTGCGCGGCGAATTGGAAATTACCGATCTCAATCGCATCTATCTTGAACGTGGCCAGTTGTCGGTTGAAATCATGGGTCGCGGCTATGCTTGGTTGGATACTGGCACACATGAATCCTTGCTTGAAGCCAGCCACTTTATCCAAACCATAGAACATCGCCAGGGGCTGAAGATTGCTTGCCCGGAGGAGATTGCTTATCGCAAGGGTTTCATTGATGCAGCACAATTGGAGAGGCTTGCCGCGCCCCTGCTTAAGAGTGGATATGGCGCATATCTGCTACAGGTGCTAAAGGATAAGGATGTGCCCAGATGAAAGCAATTCACACCGCCATCCCCGACGTATTGATCATCGAACCCAAAGCATTTGGTGATGATCGTGGATTTTTTTTTGAAAGTTATAACCATCTCAAGTTTGCCGAGCTAACCGGGCAAAATATTAATTTTGTGCAAGACAATCACTCGCGCTCTGCAAAGAATGTGTTACGCGGCCTACATTATCAAATTCAACATCCGCAGGGAAAATTGGTGCGCGTGGTGCAGGGTGCGGTGCTCGATGTAGCGGTTGATATTCGCAAACATTCACCGACTTTCGGGCAGCATGTCGCGCTGGAATTATCAGCCGAAAACAAACTGATGCTATGGGTGCCGGAAGGCTTTGCGCATGGCTTTGTGGTTCTGACTGAAACTGCAGAGTTTTTATATAAAACGACCGATTACTGGTTTCCTGAACACGAGCGCTGCATCGTATGGGATGACCCCACTCTAGCAATAAACTGGGAACTGCAAACACCCCCTATGGTTTCTGCTAAAGATGCACAAGGAAAAAATTTTAGTGCAGCGGAAATCTTCGCATGATTGACCCCCACGCCAACCACTCCACCTCACCAGCAGCGCTGATGCGTTGCCTATGGCAGCATCGTGAATTGATAATGCAGATGACTCGTCGTGAAGTTGTAGGGCGTTACCGTGGATCCATTATGGGGTTGGCTTGGTCATTCTTTAATCCCATTTTGATGCTGGTGGTATATACCTTTGTTTTTAGTGTGGTATTCAAGGCAAAATGGGGGGGGGTTGCCGAACAAAGTCAAACCAGTTTCGCCATTGTGTTATTTGTGGGCATGATCGTGCATAGCTTGTTTGCGGAAATGGTTAACCGTGCGCCAAAATTAATTTTGTCCAACGTCAACTACGTTAAAAAAGTAGTTTTTCCGTTGGAGATATTGTCAGTCGTTAGCATGGGGGTCGCACTGTTTCACTTCCTTGTTAGTGTGTGCGTACTTCTGGTAGCTATCTTGTTTATTAAAGGTAGTCTAGCCTGGACGACTATATTTTTCCCTATCGTAATATTGCCGCTGTTAATTGCCACCCTGGGCATAGCATGGATTCTCGCTTCAATAGGCGTATTTATACGCGATGTCGGGCAGATAACCGGCATGTTTACTACCATTCTTATGTTTCTTTCGCCCGTGTTCTATCCTATTTCCGCGCTACCGGAAAAACTCCAATTTTGGCTCATGCTCAATCCGCTCACATTTATGATCGAACAAAGTCGCGCCGTCATAATTTTTGGCAATCAGCCTGATTGGGCAGGGTTGAGTATTTACGCTGCCGCCAGCTTAATGATTGCTTGGGCGGGGTTTTGGTGGTTTCAGAAAACACGCAAAGGGTTTGCCGATGTCCTTTAATCAACTTGGCAATATTTCTTCTGCTGTGGGTACGGGTATGAGTGTAGAGAGGGATACCAGTAACATCGCTATTCGCGTAAACAATCTCAGCAAGTGCTACCAGATTTATGATAAGCCGCGTGATCGGCTTAAACAAATGCTTATACCCCGATTCCAGCGTTCAATCGGACAATCTCCCAAACAATATTACCGTGAATTTTGGGCACTCAAAGACGTTTCGTTTGAAATAAACAAAGGCGAAACGGTCGGCATTATTGGGCGCAATGGCAGTGGTAAATCCACTTTGTTACAAATGATCTGCGGCACGCTTTCGCCAACCAGTGGCACAGTGCAAACGAATGGCCGCATCGCTGCATTACTAGAGCTGGGGTCTGGCTTTAACCCGCTATTTACCGGGCGTGAAAATGTATATATGAACGCTGCTGTGCTGGGCCTGAGCAAAAAAGAAGTGGACGAACGCTTTGACAGCATCGCCGCCTTTGCCGACATAGGCCAGTTCATGGAGCAACCGGTAAAAACCTATTCAAGCGGCATGGCAGTAAGGCTTGCATTCGCTGTGGCAATCAATGTAGATCCACAAATTTTGGTAGTTGATGAAGCGCTTTCTGTAGGCGACGAGCTATTTAAGCGCAAATGTTTCTCTCGAATTGAGGCAATTAAAAATAATGGGGCTACTATTTTGTTTGTTTCCCATGCAATTTCAACCATTAATCAACTATGCAACGAAGCTATCCTGATGCACCGAGGGAATGTTTTGCTTCGAGGCAATCCCCGAACAGTCACAAAACACTATCACCAACTGTTATTCTCTAAATCCGGAAGTGAGAATGAAGTCATTGCATCCATCAAGGCAGGCCGATTGGATGATGTGAGTGGCGTTCAAGAAGATGGCTTAAATGGGGATTATTTTGATGATTATATAGAAGGCTTGGCTGTGGCTACGCCGCTCAAATATGAGAAACAGGGCGGAGAAATTCTTTCTTTTGAGATACAAGACGCCCAAGCCAAAAAGGTTAATATAGTATCAACTGGGTTTTCCGGGCTGGTAAAGCTGGTTGTAAGATTTGACGCGCCATTTCAAAATGTTGTTTTTGGATTCCATTTGAAATCAGTCAGCGGTCTGGAAATTGCGGGTTTATCCTATCCGCCCCCCCAAAGCTCATTAGTTTCAGTTGCGCCAGGCGACACGATGGAGGTGTGCTGGAAGGTGAATATGCCATTGGCTGCGGGTACATATTTCTTTACTTGTGGTGTACGTTCTGTGGGAGAAAGTGGATTTATACATCGAGTTGTGGACGGGGAGGTTGTAAAAGTCATAGCAAAATCCAACCCCTTTTCTTTTGGGATAGTTGATATTTCAAACGAATCACAGTGCTGGGCAAAAAAAATTTAACAGGGGTAAGTATTATGAACAAATCGGATTCCGGAAGAATTCGGAAATGGGGACACCGCGCTGTTGTTGGCGGGGAGGGTAAGTTCTACGCAACATTTTTTAAAGTTCAGTCTCCGAAAGATAACTATCCCGTCTCAGATGCCATAGATTGCTTTTTCTATTCGCGCGAGCAAATGAGCTTGCTGGCAGATATTGCTGGCTGGAATATGCAATATATAGGGGATTGGGGTCACCCTCGGCATCAAAAAATGGTGAAATTAGAGCCGAAATGAAACAGCAATTATCCAACCAAAATTCTGGCAATCGGCGGCTTATCGTTGTGCTGGGCATGCACCGCAGTGGCACCAGTGCAATCACAAAGTCCTTAGAGCTTTTAGGGGTTGGGCTTGGGTCGGATCTGCATCCGGCTGGCGCTGACAATCCCAAGGGATTTTGGGAAGATCGAGAGTGCATAGAAATAAATGACAAGCTATTAAAACATTTAGGCTCTGCTTATGACCGCTTGGATTTGGCTTGGAATGCAATTCAGGCGGATTCTCAAGTCAGTGAATTGAAGTTAAAGGCCAGTCAGTTAATCAATAGAAAACTGCTGGAAAATAACGGCCTGTGGGGATTCAAGGATCCGCGTACGTGTCGGCTGCTAGGTTTTTGGAACGAAGTTTTTCTGGCCGTGAACTGCGAAGTGAGTTTAGTCATAGCTGTTCGAAATCCAGCGAGCGTAGTTGCGTCGCTGGCGACAAGAAATCATATCCCGGTAGAGAAGGCTTATTTTTTGTGGTTACAACATGTGTTGCCGCCGTTAAATTTTATGCGGGATGCGCGGCGCGTCATAGTGGATTACGACGAACTTTTAGCCAACCCCTACGCACAAGTCGCACGTATTTCTGCCCGACTTGGCTTGCCGCTGGCAGATCGTCAAAACCCTTTAGTTCAAAATTTTGAAAACAATTATCTGGAAAATGGGCTGCGGCATACACGCTTTACTGAATCGGAGATAGCTCTGGATAGTCGAGCTTCGACTATGGTTGCTGAAACTTACGGCCTGCTACACTGTCTGGCAACTGATAAAGAATCGCTGGAAAATTCAATCGTCAAGAATACGCTTGATGAATTAAATTTACGCTTGAGGTCTGCTTCACCCGCATTTGATTACATCAATTTTCTGGAAGATGAAAGAAAAGGGATTCGGCAGGATGCTGCCAACCTTAAGCAAGCTGTTGCCATAAGCGACGAAAAAATAGCCAAGCTTAACCAGACGGTAAGCGATATGTTGAATTCGTCGAGTTGGCGTTTGACTCGGCCCGTTCGATTTGCTGGAGCGCAATATGCCCGGTTGAAAAATAAATTTAAGTCGGCGAACGCTACCGCTATCAGGCGGTGCACGAGTATCAAATCACTGCCCAGCAGAGCTAGTCGAGTTTATCAAGATGAGGGGCTGCGCGGAATACGCAGAGTATTACTAAACTTGCCCGCCTATCTCTCCCCCCAAACTATAGGCAACAAATCTACTTATGTCGCAACAGGCATCAATCCATCCGATAACGAATTTGTTGCCTATCAAAAAAATCCGCCGATTAACCCATTGGTCAAACTGATTGCTTTCTACTTGCCGCAGTTTCATCCTTTTCCAGAAAATGATTTATGGTGGGGCAAGGGGTTTTACCGAGTGGACGAATGTAGGCAAGGCTCAGCCCAATTACGTCGGACATTACCAACCTCATTGTCCTATACACCTGGGCTATTACGACTTGCGCGTTCCAGAAGTCATGGAAGAGCAAGTAAAGTTAGCGAAGGAATACGGGATATATGGCTTCAGCTACTATTTTTATTGGTTCGGCGGCAAAATATTAATGGACTTGCCGCTAGAGGCCATGCTCAGCAATAAAAAAGTGGATATGCCTTTTTGTTTGACCTGGGCGAATGAAAACTGGAGCCGCCGTTGGGATGGGCGTGACAACGATATTCTTATCGCGCAAAAGCATAGCGATGAAGATTCATTGGCTTTTATCCGCCACCTTGTGAAATATTTTAAGGATGAGCGCTATATTCGCATTGATGGCAAGCCGGTACTCATTATTTACCGTGCCGACATTATTCCCAACATCGTTGCTACCGCCCAGATTTGGCGTGAAGAGGTGCTAAAGCATGGCTTTCCCGGACTGTATCTGGTTTCAGCTCAAGCATTTTTTATCGAATCTCCAGAAGAATTTCACTTTGATGCCTCGGTAGAATTTCCTCCGCACGGTCATCGCACCCCCCCATTGCGGAATGAGCTGGCAATCACCAACCCAGAATTTAATGGCCTCATTTATAGCTATGAGCGAGTGGTGAATAAAGCGCTAGCATCTCTAGAAACAGAGCCAGATTACAAGGTGTATAGAACTGCCATGTTGACTTGGGACAACACGGCCAGAAAGCAAAATAATAGCCATATTTTTCATGGCTTCAGCTTGTCGCTTTACAAACAATGGTTGTCGGCCATCATCAATAAGACGCTGGCTAATCAAAAATATTCTGCCGATGAAAAAATTGTATTTGTAAACGCATGGAATGAATGGGCCGAAGGGACTCACCTCGAACCCGATCAAAAATTTGGCTACGGTTATTTGCAAACTACATACGATGCGCTACAGCAATCAATTGACCAGTCACGAAAAATAATTGTCGTAAGCCATGATGCTCATCCGCACGGGGCACAATTTTTGGCATTGAATATGGCAAAAGTGCTGGGGCAAGAATTTGGCTTTCAGGTGGAAATTGTTTGTCTTGGCAATGGTCCACTGCTTGAGATGTACGCCCAATATGGTCAGCTTCACAATCTTGCCGGATTAGATCATCGCGGCGCTGACGCGCATGATCTGGTAAAAAAACTCGTGGCGGCGGGCCATCGTTTCGCTATCGTCAACACCACTGTTTCCGGCTTCTTCCTTGAAACACTCAAGGCGCACGGCATTCGGTGCATCTCATTAATTCACGAGCTAAATGGTGTGCTGGATCAATACAATTTACATGAACAAGCCAAGACCATCGCCAAGCTTGCCGACAAAGTAGTTTTCGCGGCTGGCCAAGTCGCCGATCACTTTCAGAAAGTAGCACCTATCAAAGATGCCCAACGTGTGCTGCGCCCACAAGGTTTGTATAAAAAAAATGCGCTGGCTCGTGAGCGAGATTTTGCCCGCAAGGAATTGCGTAAAATGTTACAACTACCGGCAGATGCTCTGATTGTGCTGGGTGTCGGTTATGCAGATCACAGAAAGGGAATAGATCTTTTTGTGGATGCCGGAAAAAAATTAATTTCCAGTATGCCGCAAGTTTATTTGGTCTGGGTTGGCCTTTGGCATAATGAAATGCAGGTGAGCATAGATGCCGATCTTGCTATAAATACGCAGATAAAATCGCATTTCATCTTCCCCGGTCGTCGTGACGATACTGATCTGTTTTATGCTGGTGCTGATGTTTATGCGCTAACTTCACGAGAGGATCCCTTCCCATCGGTCGTGCTTGAAGCGATGGATGCCTCCTTGCCTGTCGTGGGTTTTGAAGGCGTAGGTGGTTGTTCCGAGCTACTGGAAATCGGCAGCGGAAAATTAGTGCCCGCGTTCGACACCACAGCCCTTGCCTCTGCGCTGCAAGAGATTCTGGTGGATCAAGATTTAGCTAATCGGATGGGAAAGATCGGGAAAACACAAATCCGTGAGCGCTTCTCCTTCCGCAACTATCTTTTTGATCTGCTCAAGTTGATCGAGTACCCCTTGCCACGCATATCGGTGGTCGTGCCCAACTACAATTACGCACGTTATTTGGTGGAACGGATTAAATCCATCGAGACGCAGACATTGCCCGTTTACGAGTTAATTATCATTGATGATTGTTCGTCAGATGACAGCGTACAGGTCATCGAGAAAATTATTCAGGATTCTCCACTCGATATTAAATTCGTATGCAATGCCACCAATTCAGGTTCGGTGTTTGCACAATGGCAAAAGGGAGTTGAGTTAGCAACGGGCGATCTGGTTTGGATAGCCGAGGCGGATGATTTGAGTGCGCCGGACTTTTTGACCCATGTTTTACCAGGCTTCAATAATACGGATGTCGTTTTAAGTTATTGTGAAAGCCAGCAAATTGACTTGGATGGCAAGGTAATTCGTGAAAATTATCTCGGCTATGTCGCGGCTATTGGTCGTGAGCGTTGGCTCAAACCTTATATCCACAGTGGTCGTGAAGAGATCGTTGACGCACTGAGTGTAAAAAATACTATCCCCAATGTAAGTGCCGTCGTATTCCGACGCAATATATTGAGTGAGGTACTCAAGCGCGAACAAGATCACATTCGTGAATTCACGGTAGCGGGCGATTGGTATGTTTACACCAAGGTGTTAGAGCGTGGCGGAATTGCTTTCACTCCTCATGCGGCCAACATTCATCGGCGTCATGCGAAAAGTGTAACGAATACTTCGCGCAATCTTTCGCAATTGGCAGAAATTGTAAAAATGCAGCACCTGGTAGCCTCTACCCATCCGGTTTCTGAAGACAAACAGGAAACTGCACGGCAGTACGCCCAGAAAATATACGAGAAACTCGGCTTGGCATCGGGTGAGTTCCCGAATTTTGAACAAGCTCTTGCGTCAAGAGAACAGGTGCAATGAAAATCCTCGTCGTCGGTGGCGCAGGGTATATAGGCTCGCACATGGTCAAGACCTTGTTCGATGCTGGCCATGACGTGGTTACTTTGGACAACCTTGTTGCTGGCCATCGGAACGCGGTGCTGGCTGGCACATTCACACTAGGGGATATTGCTGATTGCACGCAGCTTGATCACTTGTTTGCACTCCATCAGTTCGATGGTGTCATGCATTTTGCCAGCCATATCCAAGTGGGTGAATCGGTGAGTAACCCATCTAAATATTACCGCAACAACGTAAGCAATACGCAAAATTTACTGGATGCGATGGTTGCACATCGTGTTCTGCACTTCATATTTTCTTCTACCGCAGCGATATTTGGCGAGCCACAATATACCCCGATAGATGAAGCACACCCTAAACAGCCTATCAATCCATATGGCCACAGTAAATTAATGGTCGAACAAATGTTGACGGACTACGATAGCGCATATGGCCTCAAGTCGGTTTGCCTACGTTATTTCAACGCGGCGGGCGCGCACCCGGATGGCTTGTTAGGCGAGCGGCACGACCCCGAAACCCATCTGATCCCACTCATTCTGCAAGCGGCCTCTGGCCGACGTGAAGCGATTTCCGTTTTTGGCCGGGACTATCCTACCGCAGATGGAACTTGTATCCGCGATTACATCCACATCATGGACTTATGTCAGGCGCATTTACTTGCACTGGTACAACTTGTGCAAGGAGGGGTAAGTGCGGCTTACAATCTGGGCAATGGTCATGGCTTTTCGGTACAACAAATAATTGATGCGGCTCAGCAAGTGACGCAGCGTCCAATAAAAATTATTGACGCGCCCCGTCGAGAGGGTGATCCAGCGGTGCTGGTTGCTGATTCAACTTTGGCCAGAAAGAAGCTCTACTGGATACCAAGCTATGCAGATATTGACACCATTATTCGACATGCTTGGAACTGGGAGTGCAAGCAGACTGAAGCCCATTAAAAATTTTGTCATCATCAAACCGCAATTTTCACAAAATTGCTCAGAACTAAATATATGAAGTTCACAAAAGGAGAATGAAATGCATCAGGAAGAAATTGAGTTAGACAATTGGTTCGAATTAGTTCGTAAAAGCTGTCTAACACCCCCTGTTAGCTACAACGGAAAATTACTCCCAGCCTTCCCGCCCGCTGCGATACAAGACAGAACCGGGGGAGATAGTGGCATAACCAAACTGACAGATGCATTTAGATTTTATAAAGAATGCATCCAAATATTTAAAGAGTTAGACAGGCCTGCTACAGAGCATACTCGTATCCTCGACTTTGGCGTTGGCTGGGGCAGGATTGCGCGCTTTTTCTTGCGAGAGATGCCGCTGTCAAATATTCATGGCATAGATGTCACGCCGGAATTCACCGCGATTTGTAGAGATACCTTTCAAAGTGAAAACTTTTTTACTTGCCCACCCCTACCCCCGACCACTTTACCGGACAATCATTATGATTTCATAGTCGGTTACAGCGTATTTTCACACTTATCAGAAGATGCTTGCATGGCATGGATGAAAGAATTTGCTCGAATATTAAAGCCCGGTGGCATAGCCGCAATAACGACGCGCGGCAAATCATTTTTTAAATTCTGTGAAAGTCAAAAAAAATCCACCGGGATTAAGTTGCTGCATAAGCTTCTTGGAAAAAAGAAGCCTTCGGATTATCTTGAAGCCTTGAGTAGGTTGTTTGAGAACTTTGATGAGGCGCGCGCCCAGTATGACCGCGGGGAATTTGTTCATTCAAATGTACAAGGGGTTGGTGGTAGCGGCTCGATGAATAATACATTTTACGGCGAAACTTTTATCCCTGAAGCCTATGCTCGCCGCGCTTATGATCCCATCATAAAATTGGAGAAATTTGTGGTCAAATGGAACTACCACTCGCAGCCAATTATGTTTTTTCGTAAAAGATAATTGGATTTAGTTTTGGCTAGGAAAACACTCGGCTGGGTACCGTGTTACATGGATATTGCCACCAATATTCAACATGCCTGGAGTTGGGAATGCAAACAAATAGATTCTCAACAGGAGAGATAATTGAAAAATGATTAACTTCATACGGTCACTAATCAGAAGACAACAAATAACCGGCAAGAATATTTTGGAAAGCGTGGGGCATTGCTCCACCTGCAATCAAGAGGTGACATTCAGCGCGAAAGAAGCTCCGTTACGTCGCCATTTTTTGTGCGTCAAATGCGGGAGCATCCCAAGAGAACGCGCACTCATGCAAGTTATCGAGCAGTTCTATCCCGACTGGCGAGATTTAATCATCCATGAGACATCGCCAGGCAAGAGGGGGGCGAGTCTGCGATTGGCGCGAGAAGGCAAGACATATACTCCATCCCATTTCTTCCCGGACAAGCAACCAGGTGACATTTACAAGGGCATGAGGTGCGAAAATCTTGAGGCATTAACTTTTACCGATGCAAGTATTGATTTACACATTAGCCAAGATGTCATGGAGCATATTTTTCATCCAGCCCAGGCATTTCAGGAGATTGCCCGTACTTTAAAGCCGGGTGGCGCACATATATTTACTGTACCACTCGTGAATAAAATGAAGGCTTCAAAGTTACGCGCGGCAATAGCAGCCGATGGCTCTATTAACCACATTAAGAAGCCTATGTATCACGGCAATCCAATTAATGCCGAAGGATCGCTAGTTGTCACGGATTGGGGCTACGATATCGTCAATTATATTTTTGATGCGACAGGATTATTTACATACATGATATACATTGATGATGTCAGCAAGGGCATCAGAGCCGAATACATTGAGGTGTTGGTGACTGTCAAGCCTGCTACAAAAAGTGCTGCGGGTTAATACATGTCTCTACCCGTACCCACCGAACAAACGCATTTATCCCACCCCAAATACCGTGCCGATATTGACGGCCTACGCGCCATTGCGGTGCTTTCTGTTGTCAGCTTTCATGCCTTTCCCGATTGGATCAAGGGCGGGTTTGTTGGTGTAGATATTTTCTTTGTCATTTCTGGCTTCCTCATTTCCAGCATTATTTTGGGTAGCTTAAGCAAAGGCACTTTCAGTTTTGCTGAATTCTATGCACGTCGCATCAAGCGTATTTTTCCTGCCCTGATAGTTGTGATGGCAGCCTGCTATGTATTTGGCTGGTTCGATTTATTGCCCAAAGAATATGCACAATTAGGCCAGCATATTGCTGGCGGCGCTGGTTTTATATCCAATTTTCTTTTGTGGCAGGAAGTTGGATATTTTGACAATTTGGCTGAAACAAAACCGTTGTTGCACCTCTGGTCATTGGGTATAGAAGAGCAGTATTACATCGTCTGGCCGTTGTTACTTTTCTTGGCTTATAGGTGGCGATTCAACTTTTTAATATTGGCCACCCTCATTTTGGCCGTATCGTTTATAGCTAATGTGAGTTTGATACATGACCACCCTGTTCTGGTCTTTTATTCTCCATTCACTCGTTTTTGGGAATTATTAATCGGTAGCATATTGGCCTACCTTGTTTCACAAAAACAGTGCCTATGGACTGTCGGCGCGCACAAGCTTTATGCTGTAATAGGCACTACTCCAAACCCAAACTGGGTGCGTAACACTCAGTCCTTGCTGGGCGCAATCCTGATTGGCTTGGCAGTGTTGCTGGTTAATAAAAAAATGGTATTCCCGGGTTGGTGGGCACTGCTGCCGACAGTGGGTGCTTATCTTATTATCGCTGCAGGACAGCATGCTTGGTTAAATCGAACACTGCTCTCGCATCGCCTGCTGGTGTGGTTTGGTCTGATTAGTTACCCACTTTACTTATGGCATTGGCCACTGTTGTCTTTTGCGCGCATTACCGAAGCTGCAACGCCCTCGATCAGTATCCGCCTTGGTGCTATCGCACTGGCTATCTTGCTGGCTTGGCTCACCTACCGCTTGGTCGAACACCCTATGCGTTTTGGCAAACAATGGGAGATGGCAAAAATACTGACTTTGTCATTGCTGATGGTGGCGCTTGCTGCAATAGGATATGGCACGTTTGCCCAAGATGGGTTGAATCAGCGATTGCTGAGTCAGCGATGGCTGGGTACAGCAAGCAAATATGAGCAACATTCTTCTTGGAGAGATTGGTCAAGATGTGCAACTCATGGCTTGCCACGTGAACAATGTTTTACATACAACCCCAAAAAATTGCCATCCGTTGCATTGTTAGGCGATAGTCACGCCGATAGAATTAGAAACGCAATCAAGGATATTTATACTCCACTGGGTAAAAATATTATTGCCAAGACTAGGGGTGGTTGCAGTCGATTTGCAGACTTAAGTACAGACAATTATTACAACTTATGTAATAATTTTTGGAACTTCGCACTCGCGGATGTTGTTGCATCCACATCCATTGAAACCGTGATTTTGGCAACTTATGCTACAAATATAATTCATGGGGGGAAACTGATTTCACAGGCTGCCCCCAGAAATAATAGGGACGGCAATAAAGCAACTCTCAAGCTCAGTGCAGCGAAATATAAAAGCGCGATGTATTTCACTCTCGGTAGCTTGCTTCTGGCGAACAAACAAGTAATTGTTATTGTAGATATACCTGAGCTGCTTTTCGAACCACAGGAATGTGTTGCAATAAGACCCTATTACTTGCCAGGCCATCAATTCAGAGAGCCTTGTAGCATTCCAAGAAAGGTATTTGATGAACGCACAAAAATCTATCATCAAATTATAGCGCAAGTACGCGCTGATTTCCCTACCGTGAAATTTATTGATGCCTACGAATATTTTTGTGATGAGAAAAGTTGCCATGCATTGATAGATGGCACGTTATTATATGATGATGACAACCACTTAAACAAAGCTGGGGAGCTCTATTTTGCAAAGAAATCAGCCAAGCAATTTTTGGAATAATTATTGAGCAAGAAAATACTTATTCATGTCGTCATCCGCAATTTTACATGGCTATTTTTAACAATTAATTCCTCATTGCAGCTATAACAAGAATGCAGAAATATCATTGGGCTATAGACAGCCAAAATTCATACCGATCAAACAAGTAAGAAATAGTGGGGTAATTTGCGGTATGAAAATATTCTTGCACATAGGATGGTATAAAACCGGGAGTACGGCTATCCAAAAATTTTTGGATGCCAATAGAGATACCCTGTTAAGCCAATACCGAATTTTATATCCCAAAACCGGGTGTGTCATGAATGCACACCATTCGATTGCCTGGTCTTTGCAAGCCCCCTCAAAGAGGCCAAAATGGGCTGATGAAGTGGGCTTCAACATGCAGCCAGAACCCCTTTTTGCCAAGATATTTGAGGAGGCAAAAGACTGCGGTGCAGAAGCAATAATTTTGAGCTCTGAACAGTTGACTGGCACGGATAAATTTTCCATTGAACAGCTTGCTGATTTTTTTGTTGGATGTGAGGTCGAATTAATCGTTTATCTGCGTCGCCAAGATCAATATACGGAGTCTTTTTACAACCAATACGTAAAGGATCATTTAGCCAGATATTCGGCTAGGTTTGATGCTTTTAGTAAGAATGATGGCGGGCTTAATTACTATGCATATCTGTTGAATTGGGAAAATAAATTTCCCGGTTTAACCGTGAATATGCGAATTTATGATAGAAGCCAGTTCCCCAACAAGAATGTTATTTATGATTTCTTGACGGCAATCTCTGTTCCACATAGTGCATCCTTTATATTTCAAGCAGGCGATACCAATCCTTCGCTGAGCTCGACTTCCATAAGAGCACTCGCAGAGATTAATTCAAAACTATACGCAAGCAATTTTAAGTATCAGTCCATCATCAAATATTTAAGGGCGGCAGATAATCAAGATAACGATCATAGCCAAGTTTTTTTTACATATGCCAACCGCTTGGTTTATCTAAACCAATTCGCGGAAAGCAACGCACTGCTTTTCAAAAAATATGGATGCAGTAAAAATTACTTTACCCTGGATGATTCAGAGGCAAAGAAATATATTGAGGCTGAGCTTGATTTTGATGTGGACTTAGTAAAGCAGCGAATTTCTAACAGGGTTAATCATGTATGGAATGAAACAACGCAGGCTGCACTAACTATTGTCAGTTGGGACTCGCTGGATAATTTATCCTGCTGCTTGAATAAACTTCAAATCCCACTCTTCCTGAAGTTCAATATATTGCTTGTTTGCGACTCTCTCAATAATGCTGATCTTAAAAGACTGATTTCCAAATGTCGTTATGTTTCCTTGATACAAAATCAGTTCGCTTTGAATTATGTAGAAACGATAAATGCACATGTTATGAGGGATGGTAATGCCGGATGCCAAATTTTGCTGAATGACAAAATGCTACTCAATATTATTGAGGCCTCACTTTTGAATAATCAATTGCTCAACAAAAGAGAGCCAATCTTTAATAAAGCCATCTTAAAAATAAGGCATTTCCTTAGACTCATTTACAATTATTTTTTTGATAAATAAAACGCTAGCAGCGTCGAAATATATCGGGTTGCTGACTACTCAAACATATATAGAAATCGCATCCACTGACGATATAAAAATTGAGTATATCTGTTGCCGGCAAAACTCCGGCTAATCGAATGTAATTTTTTCCTCGCATAGCTATCAGACTTTCCATGATGCAATACCCCAACCTCCTCCCCCGCTGCTTGACTGTATTCATCGTCCCCAATTAATTTTTTGATGTTTTTTAGGATCTCGCCACGATTACTCATGTCGCCCAGCAGCTTCAGTTTTAAATTTTCTTCCCTGTAAAATTCCTTTAACTTTTCAATATCAGCTTCGCCTATCGTCAATGCAGTATTCAAGTGATCAGACTCGGTGTTGTATTTTTTTTCGAAATTATTTTCTATGGGTTTAATCTGCAAAAATTCGTAAATTGCAGACATAAATTTTATTGGATTCCACTTTAACTGCTCATAATCGAGTAATAATATCTGCTCATGACTAAAATATTTGTAATAGGGAGCAAGTAGCTGTGCGTACAAACCATTGCGAATGTATTCCTTAACTTCGTGAGATGGCAAAATTTCCATTTCATGTTGGGCATTGGCAACTATTTCGCTAAAGCTGCGCTGCTCAATATTCTCACCAACACACATTTTATAGGCTGAAATTGCTCTTGCTACGGGCTCCCTTAAAATTACGATAATTTTTATTTTGGGCACAATTTTTTTCAACAGCTGAGCAGACTGTTTTGGGTTGGCTAAGTATGCAGTAGATGCCTCTCCCAGCAACTTAGCACCCAGTTTTCGGGGTTCAAACATGCTTGAATACTCATCCAGAGTAATTGTAAAAAATGGTTTGGCTAGCGTGGCTTCCTTTTTAGTCGAAATAGTATCGACATCCGATGAGAAGAACATCGGCTCTTTGACTTTGGAAATTTGTATTTTTGGATGTTGATTTAAATAATGGGCAACTGATGTCGTTCCGGCCTTGTTAGCGCCAATAATTACAAAATCTGGCAGCGAAATTTTTTTAACAGGCATATACAACCCTTCTGTAATTCAAAGTGCCCAGCGACTGCATGGGCTTAACAAGGACAATAAGCGATCACGATATTAACATGGCTCACCATTCGCATTATGTTTGAAAAGTCATTAGCTTTGCGCGCCCAGTTCGAAACATACATTGCCCACCCCATTGTTTTTCAGCACCAGCTTAAAGCCCAGCTGTG
>JANONO010000135.1:0-4243 GCA_031420875.1 Gallionellaceae bacterium
GTCACATACGCGTTCATGCCTTGTGCGCCTACTGGCAGCAAAGCTACCGTATAACCGCCGATGCGGATAGGCCCATTAATCGTGGCCGTCCCCGAGGTTACCAGCGTAGTAAATGACCCGCTGTTTGGCGTTGTACTGCCCATTGACGGCGGTGCCGCGAAGTTGGCCAAGCCTGAAGCTGCGCGTAGCATTACAGGCCAATCCCGATGGTTGCATACAGCGTAGAGCCGGCAGCTGGTGCGATGACGGATAGCGTCGTAATCCCGCCAGGTAGGCTAAAAGTCTCGATGCTGTTTGCCAGCATAGGCATCGATGTCGTCAGGCTTGACGTGACGGTGCCAAGAGCAATAAATACAGTTTGTGTCCCAATATTAGACAGGCGCATAGACCCGCCATCTGATCCCACGCTTGGCGATAGAGTAAAAGTCTGATTGGCTGTGGTCACAACAATATTTGATGTGTTGACTGCTGTTGCAGCCGGTTGAAATGGAAATGTTTGCTGACCCATATTTACTCTCCTTCTGTGCGCCGCCGTGTCTGGCGAGCGATTATTTCTGCGATTGTTCGATCTTTTTCCCACCGCGCCGGGTTGTCTGCCGGGATTGGCTTCTGCCATGGCCTCGACATACACGCATAACGCCAATCGTCGGCTGCGTGGTCTTCCATGTCGCTGTCTAGGTCTTCGGCGTGTAACTCATCATGCTGAAGCAATGGCACTGTGCGTATGCTGTCAATGCAGGTGTCAAAGCAATAAATCATCGGCTGTCCATCCATGCCAACAAACCTTTGCCGCATCTGGTCCCAGCCGTTGACGCGCTGGTTATCTGCCCTGCGCCATAGCACGCCCCGCTTTTGCATCCTCTCTGCGATGGATGGTCCGCCGTCTACCTTCCAACAACTTGGATCAGCCACCGAGTAAACAAACTTGTCGCCATAGTCACGCTTCACAATGCCATCAGCCACCTCTTCGCCTGTCAGCTTTAACCCAACGTTAGGCTCGCGCATCCCATACCACTCACGGTAGCGTATCAATGCGCCCCTTGGTTGGTCTGTGCTGCCGTCTGCAATAGCCCACCACCCGACGCTATGCGGCTTGGCACTACCCCAGTCAAAAGACCGGAAGCGCGGCCATTCTTTAGGTATGACAAACGCCTTAATAACGTGTTTGTCACGGTTCCAACAATCAAAGAATGCGCCCGCTACTACGTCCCAATCACCATCAAGCCAAGCCTTCACCAGCTCGACTGAGCCCGATGATTTAAGCAAAGCGATGTATTGCTTGTTGTCCTTTAAGAATCGGTTATCCGTCACCTTGGACGGAATGAACATTCTTGTGAGCCCGGTGGCTGGGTCGTCAAACGGCGTGTAAGCCGGTGCAACGTCGATAAACCGGGCTTTTACCCAGATATGCCCTTTGCCGCCTGGGTTGCCGCCTGACCTGATGCGCCCTTGTATGTTGTGTGAGTTGCGTAAGCAGGCTTTTAGCTTGTTGTATCCGTATGGCGTAGCATGATTAGTCAGCTCATCAAAGCCAATCCATGTGTACTGGTGGCCTTGATAACCGTCGGCGTCGCGCTCATGCTCCAAATAGCGCATCTTTAGCGTTGCGCCGTCAGGGAAGTACCAGCAATTGCTAAACGGAAAATCAACCGACTTAGTGACCTTGTACACGCCGCCCACAGGCGGGAATATCTCGCTGGCCCGAATCTGTAGTTCTTCCAGCTCCATGTAGGTTTTGCGGAACATGATGCCGCGCCACTTACTACCTAGGCTTATATCTTCGAGGTAGTCACCAAGCAGATAATCAGACTTACCACCACCCCTAGCACCACCAAAGAACAGTTCATCGCACCAGTCAGCCTCTAACGCTATCTGTTGCGGCCCTACCTGCGGTTTCCACATTACTTAGCCAGCGATGCAAGCCATTCCGATCTTGTCAACTTGGGTCGCTGAGAATGCTCATGCTTTAGTGTGCCGCTTACTTCAGCTTTAAGGTCTACCGTAGACAGCTTGGCATGTACATACGGCGCGGCGGCTATGGCCGCATTGATGCGCTCTCTCGGCTCGCCGCCTGCATCACGCATGACGGTAAGCAAGTACTCAAGCGGGGTTATGCCAGACTCTGCAACCATTTTTTGCACTTCAGCGGTTTTTTTGTTTACGCCACCTGGAGGACGCCCCCCGGTTTTCTTTCTTTTTCTATTTGTTTCTATTTCAGACATATTAGACATATCAACCGGCGTTAATTTGATTACGTGCCGTCCAATAGCTTCCTTGTCCATCACCCCACAAACTGCACCTGACTAGCCACCAGCTATATGCGATCTCTGGTGTGTGCCCATTGCCTGTGGGTGCGGGCTTTGGCCCTTGCTCATCAGTGCAGATCCATTCGCCTAAATGTTTTTTGATTTTCGCTGACATATCAATCAAACCATCGGGACAATTTCAATAGTCCCGCTATTTTTTAGTACACCACGAATTTTAAACTCTTTGTTTAAATACTCATGAAGAACAGGCCAAACCTCTTCTACTCCTTCGGATGGTACTTCTATAGTAATTTTCCAGCCCTTTGGAATAACTGATTGAACGCGACTGATAGCGTCAAACGCATCTGCATAAATGTTGTGGGTCATATATCGTCACCTTCATGGGGTAGCCCATGTCAGCGCCTTATTGTGCGTTTAGGTGCAGGCGCGGTCCTAAGCGTGTAGCGGTTGGATGTGGGACCGGCCTGCGTAGACGTAAACAAGCCGCCTAATATTGCTATCAGCGGCTTTTATTTAATTTGATGACGCAATCCCATGCTGGAGTCTCACAGCTCGGCACGGTCAAGGCCTTGCGTAAGCCATCGCCGTAGGGATCATCAAAACGGATGCTGACTTTGCAGGACTGGGTTTGCACCAGTGACCTCACTTGGCAGTGCGCTCTACTTACTGAGCTACCTACAGGCATTGCTTTGTTGCCACGCCACAATACCCATCAAATCAGCATGCGTTTTGCTTAAATCAAACAGACGCTTGCAGCCTGTGAGCTTGTCAGACTTTACTCTGCTTGCACCGGGATCTCCCAGCAAATTTAATTTGGTGGCCGGTACTGATCTCCGGCATAGCCTAGGTTGTCGGAGTCAAACCGATTTAGGGATCATTGGCCGGCTAGCCGGAACCCTCACCTTACGCATCAGCCTGCGTATTCACCACAAACTTTTATTTATCTGTGAACTGTATTCGTCTACCAAATCTGGCAGTACACGACGGCGCAATGTTTCCATGCGCCGGTCTTCCAATTCTTGCTTTTTGATTAGCTCGTAAGCAGGACCATAAAAAGCCTTTACAGCTTCCTGCTCATGCATTCTGTCAAACCCAAAAAAATCATTAGCCATTGTTTTTAAAGGCGGCTCTGCCTTCACGATGATCAGTTTACTCTTTTTCAGCGCCATGTCAACCATTATTTACAGCACCCCGGCGAACATCAGCCGATTTGTAATCTGCCGCCGTGCCTCAACCACAATCACGCCGCGCTCCATTGTGTCTACCGGTAGGCGTGGGCTATTCCATACCGCCCGACCGGTGCACAGATTGCGCGCTGTGACGTAGATGGCCGAGCGGTACGGCTCAAGGAGCTCGCTTACCTCGAAGTCCACCGCCTGCATGATTTTTCTGTTGATAGCGGCGTCAGTCACATCATCAGCACCATCCCACCCACCACTCTTAGCACCTTTGAACATGGGGTCAGAACCGCATGATGGGGCTATGTTGTAACCCTTGCAATGCGCATGCCAGCGGCTCAGGATGTCGTCCAGGATGGCTTTCGAGTCATTGTGCATAGTCACTCCTTTTCCGCCCAAATGTCGATGATATTGCTGGCTGCTTTGACAGACGTAGACAGTATTAAATAGCCGATGCAGTAGGCGACGACGAAGGGAAACGTAAACAGCGCCCACAAAGTCTCGGTCAGTTTTGATAAAAAAAGCATCTGGTTCCTTTGAGTTATGCGGTTGTGTTTTCGAGCGTTTCTGAGAGTTCGATTCCATTCAGGTCGCAAAAAGCGATGGCGTAGGCAATCAAACTGGCCCCGCGCCGGACACTCATCAGTGCCGTTGATTCGCGTATCGAGACAAATTCGCGTTCAAGGCCCGGGACGATCTCGCCGTCCTCTTTAGTCGCGACGGCGTGGCCACTGACCAGCAACACTTTCCACTGCACGCCGGTTCGGGGTTTGCCTGCCCATGGAAACTTCGAGCGGG
>JANONO010000136.1:0-4106 GCA_031420875.1 Gallionellaceae bacterium
ACTTCTTCCAGCCACTCCGGTTCGATGCGCGCCATGCAGCGCGCGTAGAGCTTGGTGGTTTCCACCAGCTCCGCCGCCACCACCCATTTGACGCCCTTTTTTGCCAGTACCGAATTGGGTGCGATAAAGAACTTTATTTCACGTGCGCCCAGATAATATATTTCGCGATCTACGCTCTTGCAGCCGATGTTGCCGAGCAAGCCGGTGAGCAGGGCTTTGTGAATTTGCTCGTAGGTGGCGGGGTGTTCATTTAGACGCATGCCCATCTCGGCTACCTGTGCATGTAATTGCTGATACAACTCATGCCACTCGCGCAGACGCAGCGGCGACAGGAATTTTTCGCGGCACTCGTTCGTCCACAGACGGTTGGATTTTTTATGCTTCACCGCCTCCTGAAACCACGCCCATAATTTTATATAGGCCAGAAAATCCGAACGCTCATCGTTAAAGCGCTGATGTGCAGCATCTGCCGCCTCGCGTCGCTCCGATGGCCGATCACGCGGGTCTTGCAAGGCCAGTGCGCTGGCGATGATGAGAATTTCCTGCAAGCAGTGATGTTGCCGTCCGGCCAGCAGCAGGCGGGCGATTTTTGGATCGAGCGGCAACTTGGCTAACTCGTGCCCCAGTGTAGTAAGTTGGCGCGACTCGTCAATCGCACCCAATTCCGTCAGCAATTGATAGCCGTCTGCAATCGAACGCGAACCGGGCGCTTCAATGAAAGGAAATTTTTCGATGTCTCCCAATTTCAAGGCGCTCATGCGCAAGATAACGGTGGCCAGCGACACCCGAAATATCTCGGCATCGGCATATTCCACGCGCGCCAAAAAATCTGCCTCGTCATACAGACGCACACATACTCCGCTCATCACCCGCCCGCAACGCCCGGCACGTTGATTAGCCGAGGCGCGTGCAATTTTCTCGACACGCAACTGCTCGACTTTTTGCCGCACGCTGTAGCGATTGATGCGCGCCTGGCCGCTGTCTATCACATAGCCAATGTTAGGCACGGTGAGCGAAGTCTCGGCCACGTTGGTGGCCAGCACCACGCGCCGCTGATTGGTCGGCTTAAATACACGATCCTGCTCAGCCGCAGACAGGCGCGAAAACAGCGGCAATATTTCCACATTTTTTGGATGATGCTTGCGCAAGGCTTCTGCCGTATCACGAATCTCGCGCTCACCCGGCAAAAACACCAACACATCACCCCGCAGCCCGACTATCGAAAGCTCATCCAGCGCCGCGCACACCGCTTGTGGAATGTCCTCAAGGCCTCCTTCTGCATTTTCCTGCAAGGGGCGATAGCGCACCTCTACCGAGTAGCTGCGGCCGCTGACCTGCATCACCGGCGCGCCGACGAAATGTTTGGAGAAACGCTCCGCATCCAGCGTGGCTGAAGTAATGATGAGCTTGAGATCAGGACGACGCGGCAATAATTGCTTGAAGTAGCCCAACAAAAAATCAACATTGAGCGAACGCTCATGCGCCTCATCAATAATGATGGTGTCGTATTTTTTAAGTTGCGGGTCGCTGTGAATTTCCGCCAGCAAAATGCCATCGGTCATCAGCTTGACGCAGGTATCGGCAGAAACTTTGTCGTTAAAGCGCACCTTGTAGCCGACCACACCGCCCAACTCGGTTTTCAACTCGTGCGCGATGCGCGTGGCCACTGAACGGGCGGCCACACGTCGCGGCTGAGTATGCGCGATCACACCTTGCACACCACGGCCTATGCTTAAACAAATTTTCGGTAGTTGCGTGGTCTTACCGGAACCGGTTTCGCCGCACACGATGAGAACCTGATTTTTTTGAATAGCCTGCGCCAATTCTTCGCGACGCAGCACCACCGGCAGGTCGGGCGGAAATTCAATTGGGGCAAGCAATTCGATGCGCGTAGCGCGGCGTAATTTTTGGGGATCAGCCGCCGAAAAGTCTGCGGTCAAACGATGCATTGCAATTGAGTTGTCCTGCTGAGTAGATATAAAAATTTACCCCAGAAGTAGCACGTGCGGTGTGGATTGAAGAATGCCGCGACGAATCTCCTCCTTCATGGGCAAATCGAGCACATCTATGGGATTGTAATCATCGGTCAGTATGATGCCGTGTTTCGAGTCAATCAAAACTGGGGGCTGAGCCAACGCCTTGCGTAAAACTGCATGGATCATAGGATGGGTATTCGTTTCATTGAAAATCGGTATGTCAGTCAGTGGAGCGCCTAGGCCCGCAACGACTTCCATGTTGCCAAAACCGCCAGGGTCAAACATCGGCACAACTTTCACCCAGGGGAAAACAGTTTCCAGTGTGCGAATAACCGAGACCGTCATGAATTTATCCTTACCTAGGCTACCCACCATATTAAGCGCCAACACTCCTCCCGGTGCCAGCCGCGCCCGTACCAGTTCTAATGCTTCACGGGTGAGCAGATGGCCGGGAGTGGTATCTCCATTAAATACATCGAGCACAATATAATCATAAAGGGACGTAGTAGTGGACAGGAAATAACGTGCATCAGCCAAATGAACTGCCTGTGAAGCGGGCAAGCCAAAATAAGTGCGGGCGACTGACACCACGGTGGGGTCAATATCCACTATTTCCGTTTCAATACCGCGTGCGGAAAAAAGTCGGGGCATGATGGCCGGGCCAAGGCCTATTACCAACGCTCGGCGCCCTTGTGGATTGGCCGACACGGCCAGATGTTCCAGCAAATGGGGATAGGCATATACCGACTGGCCGGTAGTGACATCAATGCCACCCTGTATCAATGCGTCAATAACCATTTCTCGTGTATGTCCGATCGCACCTTTGTATTCGATCACTTGTACACGGCCATAAAAACCGTCCCGTGTGTCCACAAGATGTACCTCTGTCCCACCTGGCATTTTTGCGCTGCTAGATTTTGGTATGGTCACGCCTGCGGCCAAGGCCAATAGCGGCAGCAAAAGCACAATCAATCGGCCGCGAAACACAACAAAGTAAATAGCGGCGAGCATCAGTAACATCATCCCGGTCACCTGAAATGCGCGACTCACTCCCCAGGTAGCAATAACATAATAACCCGTAATCAGCGTACCAAAAAAGCTACCTGCAGTAGATAGCGCATATAACAACCCAACCGTGCGCCCCAGCCGATCCCATTCCCGTGTAGCTAGGCGGACGACGAAGGGAGATACACAACCCAATAAAAATAGTGGTGGGCCAAACAGGAATGTGGCGCTGATTAAAGTTCCCCAGCGCAAGCCTAGCGGCAAAGCAGCTTGAAAAATGTAAAATTTAACCAGCGGAATCATCAGCACTAAAACTCCGGCAGCACCGATCAACCCATACAACAGGCTAGGTGAACCGTTTTTACGATCGGCCAAAATGCCACCAATCAAGTATCCGGCAGCTAGCGCCAACAACGTAACGGCAATCAGCGCCGTCCACACGAACAGGCTCACCCCAAAAAAAGGAGCAACTGCCCGTGCACCCAGCACTTGGATTGCCATTACCAGCGCACCGGCCAAGACCGCTGTAACCAACAAATACACTTTAAACGCTTTGGGAAACTTTTCCATTAGTGCCGCTCCTAATTTTATTCAATGTTTCAACAAGCCGGATACTACTACCAAATGGCGTTCTAAAAAATCAAAACTACGTCGCTATATTACGGGGGGTGTCCCTAAAATCACCTGACCACCTCAGCCAATAATCGCCGCATCATCTGCTCTGCTTGCTGTGCATAGCCGCCGCCGAACAGGTTGGCGTAATTAAGTATGTGATACAAATTGTATAGATTGCGGCGCACCGTGTAACCCGCATCCAGTGGATATACGGTACGGTATGCGGCATAAAAATTTGCTGAATAGCCGCCGAATAATTCAGTCATGGCGAGGTCGCATTCGCGGTCACCATAATAGATTGCCGGGTCGAATATCGTCGGCAACCCGCCCGCAAGGAATGCGTGATTGCCACTCCACAAATCGCCGTGTAATAGCGCAGGTTGCGGGGTATAGCCAGCAAAGAAAACGGGCAGCGCATCCAGCAGCTTCTCGCCCAAGCTCTGCAACTGGCCGCTATAGCCGTTCTGTGCCGCGAGGCGCAATTGAAAACCCAGGCGCTGTTCGCGCCAA
>JANONO010000137.1:0-13712 GCA_031420875.1 Gallionellaceae bacterium
CAGTGAGCCACAGAGGACTCAGAGATCACAGAGGAAAAACTAAATCTTGTAACACGGGAGCAGTTCACCTTTTCGATGAAGCTAAAAAGCGTGGAGAACTGCGCCCCTCTCTGTATTCTCTGTGAACTCTGTGGCTTGAACTACTGTTTTTAGGCTTACCCAGCCACCTCCACCATATTCATCACGCGCACCAGCTTCTCAGCATATCTCGGATCGGTAGCGTACCCCGCCTGCTGTAGCGCCTGCGCCATTCCGTCCACATTGCCGCCTTGCTGCCACACATTTGCGTAGCGCGGGTTGGTACGAATCAAGCTGGCATAGTCCTGAAATGCTTCGGCGTAGGAGGAATAGGCGCGGAATTTTTCCACTTGTTTATTAGCCACGCCATGACTGTATTCGGTTGTCATCACTTCAGCCACCTTACCCTGCCAATCCGCACTGGCCTTGATGCCGAATAGGTTATAACTATTGCTTCCGTCCGCCATCATAATTTCTCGTTTCCCCCAACCACTTTCCAGCGCCGCTTGCCCCAACATCAATTGCGGCGGAACACCGCTGGCTAGGCTGGCTCGCATGGCAAACGGTAACATGCGCTGCACAAAATCAGGGTTTTTAGCTGGGACAATTTTGCTAGGCATGAACTCAGGTTTAAAGGAGGGACTTTGCATCTCAAATAGCGTAGGCAAGCCGCCACTTTGTGCCTGACCTGCTACTCCCCGGCTTAATTGTTTAACCATGATGTCGGCCAGACCAACACCCCGGCTAGCTATGCCTTGCGCCAATTGTTGATCTAACATACCGGTAAACATGGTTGTTTGTTCGCTATCGAACATGCCATCTCGCGGCGTGGCTTCGCGCATACTTTTCAACATCATATTGAGCAAAATTGTTTCAAATTGTTGCGCCGCAGCCTTGAGCGCCTGCTCTGGCGACTGTTTGGCCTGCGCCCGCAATTGATCTAGGCTTTGAGCATCTGCCGCTAGCGTCGTTGTAGCATCTAAACGCACAGTCATCAGATAATCTCCAACTCTGCGCCCAACGCTCCCGCCGATTTCATCGCCTGCAAAATCGCTAGCAAATCTTGCGGTGTCGCACCGATAGAATTTAATGCCTTGACCACCGCGCTCAACGATACCCCTTTGGCTAGCTGTATCACACCGCCCTCGTCCGCGTTAATGCTTATTTTAGTTTTGTTGGTTTGCACGGTCTTTCCTTTAGACAGCGCATTCGGCTGGCTGACCGAGCTGTCGGTCGAGATCACCACGGTCAAATTACCGTGCGAAACCGCGCAAGCCATCAAAGTGACATCCTGATTCATCACCACCGACCCAGTGCGCGCATTGATAATTACTTTGGCGCTCCCTTGCGCCGGGATAATTTGCAGATTTTCGATTCTTGAAATGAAGGCCACACGCTCACTGCCTTCCGGCGAGCGCACTTGTATTACTCGCCCATCAAGGGCTGCGGCCGTGTCGGGGGCAACTGTCTGGTTGATAATATCAACGATTCTTGTAGCCGTTGTAAAATCGGTCGTATTCAATTCCAAGTGAATAAACTCGCCCTGACCCAGCAATGTTGGCACAGAACGCTCGACCGTGGCACCGTCAGGCAAGCGCCCGACACTTAAATGATTGACCTGCACCGATGCTCCGCCAGCAGACGCACCTGCCCCACTGACCAAGACATTGCCTTGGGCGATGGCATACACTTGACCATCAGCGCCCTTCAATGGGGTCATTAGCAATGTCCCGCCACGCAGACTTTTAGCATTACCAATGGAGGATGCCGTGACATCAATGGTTTGACCCGGCTTGGAAAATGGCGGCAGGGTAGCGGTGACCATTACGGCCGCAACATTTTTGAGTTGCAAGCTGGTGCCTGCTGGCAGATTCACGCCCATTTGCGACAGCATGCTGATAATGCTCTGCACCGTGAACGGGGTTTGCGTGGTTTGATCGCCGCTTCCATCAAGCCCAACTACAATGCCATAACCCAGAAGCTGGTTGTCGCGCACCCCTTGGATGCTCGCTAAATCCTTGATGCGGTGCGCGTGTGCTGGACTCCAAAAAATAAAGGATAAAAGACAGAAAACCGACAGACTGATAAATTTTTTTGTCATATAACCTCCACTCCCCTGCCCCACCACTCCGCCCTCAGATTAGAACGGCAACACCGACTGAAAAAATCTACCCAAAAATCCCAACGACTTTGTGTCATTAATAACTTCGCTCATCGCACCGGCATTTTTATATTCGATATGGGCATCGGCCACCAGTGTTGACGATACGGTATTCGCGCCCGTGATGGTGGTCGGATTCACCACACCAGAAAATCGGATAAATTCATCGCTATTATTCAGGGCCACTTGCTTCTCACCGCCCACCAACAAATTTCCGTTGGGTAACACTTTAATGACAGTGACCGTGATCATGCCACTGAAATCCTGAGCCGCCGCGCCGCTTCCGGTGATGGCAGACTCATTACTGTTTTCGCCCGTGAACGAGAACATATTCACGACTGGCGTTCCCCCTGGCCCGGTTATTTTTGGAGTGCTGGCGTTAATACTGTTTGAACTGCTGGCACTGCCGCTGGCCTTGCGATTACCCGTGGTTTTTTCAGCAATCGTGACATTCAAAATATCGCCGACATTGCGCGCCAGCCTGTCCTCAAACAATGGGCGGTTATTCGCTCCGGCATGAAATATCGCACCATCTACCGGGGCAATTATCTGGTTATTAATAGGCTGGGCAGACATCGGGGAACGTATGCGGGTAGTGGGCGTCATGGAACAGCCAATCAGCAAGCAGACTCCCAGTAGCTCTACCAATAAATAGCAAGCCCATCTCTTGATACCTTGTCTCTTGGCCGCTTGTCCCTTAGCAGATAATTTTTCGCGGTTCAATTCACGCTCCTCAATTCAGCCATCAGATCTGCGACAGTCTTTGCAACATCTGATCCGAAGCCTGAATGGCTTTGGAGTTGATTTCATATGCGCGCTGCGTCTGGATCATGTTCACCAACTCTTCCACCACGTTCACGTTGGAAGTTTCCACATAACTTTGATTCAATAGTCCCGCACCATTAGTACCGGGTACGTTGGTGCTGGGAGTGCCGCTGGATGCAGTCTCCTGATAAAGATTTTCGCCCTGACTCATCAAGCCGGACGGGTTAATGAAGGTTGCCAATTGCAAGCTGCCAATTTGCACTGGTGCGGCCACACCTGCTTGGGTCGCGCTGATTACGCCATCCCGCCCTATGGTCACGTTGAGCGCATTAGCCGGAATCGTCACTGCTGGCTGAATTGAAAAGCCACTGGCTGTCACCAACTGTCCTTGGCTATCGCGCTGAAAAGACCCGTCGCGGGTATAAGCCGTCGAGCCATCCGGCATCAACACCTGGAAAAATCCTGAACCCTGAATGGCCACATCCAACTGGTTACTGGTCAGTTGTAAATTTCCCTGAGTGTGGATGCGCTCAGCAGCCACGGGCCGCACTCCCGTACCAATCTGCAAGCCGGATGGAATCTGAGTCTGCTGTGAAGATTGTGCGCCGGGTTGGCGCAAAGTCTGGTACAGCAAATCTTCGAACACCGCGCGCGAACGCTTGAAGCCGCTGGTACTGACGTTTGCCAAGTTATTGGAAATAACATCCATCTGGGTTTGCTGTGCATCCAGACCAGTTTTGGAAATCCATAGGGAACGTATCATGGTATTTATCCTTTAAAAAATTTTCTACCTTACTAGCCAGAAATACTCATTAGCTGGCTAGACTGACGCGCGTTGTTATCTGCGCTTTGCAATATTTTCATCTGCATATCAAATTTACGCGCTAAGGAAATCATGTTCACCATTTCCTCTACCGAATTGACATTGCTGCCTTCCAAACTACCGGATACCACACCGACATTGGCATCAGCAATGGCTGTCGTGCCGTCCTTCAGCCGGAATAAACCATCACCGCCACGCTCCAATTGTTCGCTAGCTGGGTTAACTAATTTCAATCTGCCCACTACAATCACCGAGGTCGCACTGGAGCCGCTGGGTACGGTAGAAATCGTGCCATCTTTGGCTATGGTTATATCGGTATCAGGCGGAATGGTAATCGTGCCGCCATCACCCGCAACATTCAGCCCAGTTCGAGTTTGCAGCACGCCATTGGGCGTAAGCTGTAAGCTGCCATTACGGGTGTAAGCTTCTTTGCCGTCAGCGCCCTGAACCGCGATCCACCCTGCGCCCTGCACCGCCACATCCAATTCCCGGCCAGTCTGCTGTATAGGCCCAGACGTGAAGTTTGCACCGACCGTGGAATCAACGACAAAGGTGCGCGTTGCTAAGCCTTCGCCCAGCAAAGGGACAGCGCGAAATGTATGCAGCGCGGCACGAAAGCCGGGTGTGTTGACATTGGCCAAGTTTTCCGACGATGCGGCTTGCTGCTGCAACACATGTGCTGCGCCGGTCATAGCGGTGTAGATTAATCTGTCCATTGCTGCCTCCCGACTCGGTTAACTGCGTGGGCAGAGTGCCCACCCTACGACTCCTCCAGGACATCTCTAAAAATTAACGCAAATTCACCAGCGTCTGCAATACCTGATCTTGTGCCTTGATGGTCTGGGCATTCGCCTGATACACACGCTGCGCAATAATCATGTTCACCAACTCAGCGGTCAGATCAACGTTTGAATCTTCCACTGCGGATGACTGCAACAAGCCCAAGCTGCTTGATCCGGGCACACCCAGCAATGGGTTACCAGAGGAGGATGTTTCCACCCATTCATTATTGCCCATCGGTTGCAAGCCCTGCGGATTTGTAAAATTCACCAGCAATATTCTCCCCAGCGCTCGCGTTTGCCCATTGGAATAGCGTCCCACGATGGTGCCATCCGAGCCTGTGGAAAATCCGTTCAACCGACCCGATGTGTAGCCATCTTGGGTTAGGCTATTCACACCAAAAATACCACCATACTGAGACGACTGGCCGAAATCAAAAGTCAGGGTCTGCGCCGATGCACCACTAGGCGTAAACACGGCAGAAGTGACTTGCCCAAAGGCAAGCGGCGCAACTGCCAAGGGCGCGGTGAGTTGGCCTTGAGTGTTATAGGTGAGCGTAGTCAAAGGCGTTCCGGCCAGGGGCAGCATGATGCCATCCACAGTGACATAAGCATTCCAGCTATTAGCAGCCGTCTTCTGAAAATACATGGACGCGATATGACTCGCACCCAAGCTGTCATACACCGTCAATGAAGTGGAGTTGTTATACGTGGTCGAATCTAGTGGGTTAAAAACGCCCGCTCCGGCAATAGTAAGCGGCGCACCGCCTAGCAAATCAGCAACTGTAGTATCTGCTCCGACACTAGCCGCCGCTATCGAAGAAGACGCACCCGCCGAACCAGATGTGATCGTGATCACGCCTGAAGCAGGGTTTGCACTCACCGTTACCGTTTTTCCTGCTGTTACCAAGGTAGGGTCAGCATTCACTGCCGTTTGCACAGCGCTGGCCAAGGCGGCCGCAGTCGTATAGACAGCATTAGGTATGGTCACGGTGCCAGAAGCAATACCGTCAACGGTTACGGTCAGTTGATCGTTTGCTGGGGTGATAGTCAACACTGGTGTCGTACTGCCGGCCACCGAACCAGAACTCAGGCCAGTTGGAAAAACGGCGCGTGCATCTAGGTTCATTCCAACCCCAATCGGCACACCACCCGCAGCTAAATTGGAGGTCTGTCTAGGCACCAGATCCACAGTGGAAATTTGCAGTGGTACCGGCTGGGCAGCACTAACCACCCCCGCTGCATTAGGGAGATAGCCTGAAAGCTCATGTCCTTGGTTGTTGACGATGAATCCGTTTTTATCCACCTGAAACTGCCCGTTGCGGCTGTACAAAATGGCACCGTTCTGATCTATCATGCGGAAAAATCCCTGCCCACTAATAGCCGTGTCCATTGAGTTGCTGGTGTTGGTGATATTCCCTTGAGTAAATTGCTGGGTCACTGCCGCCACTTTAACGCCCGTGCCTACTTGAATTGCACCACCGCCAGAGAGTGAAGCTGCATACAAATCAGCAAATTGCGCTTGGGATTGCTTGAATCCTATGGTGCTGGAATTGGCAACATTATTACCTATCGCGTCCAATTGCTTGGATGCGGCATTCAGTCCACTTAACCCTTGCTGAAAGCTCATAATGATCTCCTAAAATTATCTGGCACTAAAATTATCTGGCACTAAAATTGATTGACACTAAAATATATTGGCACTAGAAAATTTGGCGCACCTGCGATAGTGCAACCCCATTCACTTGCCCTACTCTCAACTCAACTCCTTGACTGCCCAAGGTAACGCTACTCACGATGCCAAACTGCATCGGCATCGCATCCACTTTCTTGCCCGCCACGTCGGCATTCACAGTGAAGGTATAGCTACCGTCTGCAACACTGTCACCCGCATTGTTCCGGCCATCCCATTGCCAATTAACCAAGCCTGCTGCTTGTGCGCCCAGATTTATGTTACGCACCAGCGCACCACTTTGGTCGTAAACAGCAATATCCAGCTTGTCCACCGATTGATTCAGCTCTATGCCGCCGTAACCCTTAGCATTAATCAGATCCAAGCCTTTTCCCGGCATGAGCACTCCACGACCTATCATGCTAGCCGCCTGCAGCGACTGGTTAGAGGTCATGCTGTCGCTAAAGGCTTGCAAGGTGACATGCAATTTATCAATGCCCGTCACTGTGCTGAGCTGTGCCATCTGCGACGTGACTTGCGCGTTGTCCATAGGGTTGAGCGGATCCTGATTTTTCATCTGCGTAACCAGCAGTTTCAAAAATCGGTTCTGCGTTTCAACTGCTGATGAATTTTTTGCGCTTGAACCCGTACCTGCATTAATAGAAGAAAACAGAGATGCAACCGAACCCGTATCTTGTGAGGCATTTAGCATGATGTTCCTTTCTTTATATGAAGCAGGCCATACCTGCCTTGGTAAAATTCAACACTCAACAGATCAGACCTACCCTACTATTGCTGCACTATTGCTGACCAATGGATAGCGTTTTAAGCAATAAAGTTTTCGAGGTGTTCATTACTTCAACATTGTTCTGATAAGCACGCGAGGCAGAAATCATATTCACCATTTCACCCACCACATCCACATTGGGCATGGCCACATAACCCTTAGCATCTGCCATCGGGTGGTTAGGGTTGTAAATCATTTTCATGGGAGACGGATCTTCAACCACTCCCGTCACCTGCACACCAGGCGTTTCGCTACCATTGATCGGCGTCGCACTAAACACCACCTGTTTGGCGCGATACGGTTGGCCAGTAGCACTGGTCGTGCTATCCGCATTAGCCAAGTTGCTGGCCACCACATTCAGGCGCTGCGACTGTGCTGTCATCCCAGAACCTGCGATATTAAAAATGCTAAATAAAGACATGATTTATTCTCCACATGGGGGGCAAATTTTTTGTGCCCAATGTTTTACTTACTAGCCTTGTATCGCCTTAAATATGCCAGCCAGTTGTGCATTAACAAACATCACGCTGGCTTCATAACGCAAGGCGTTGTCAGCAAATTGCACTCGCTCCACATCCATATCTACGGTATTCCCATCCGCACTAGGTTGTATTGGAGTGCGATACATCACAGGTGCGCCCAAAATAGCTTCCCCTGTTCCAGCCTCTAGGTGCATGGGCGAAGTTTGCACAACTGGCAAGCGCGCATCAGTACCTCCCAAAGCATCTTGCAAAGCACTGGCAAAATTAATATCTCTCGCCTTGTAAGCAGGTGTGTCGGCATTGACGACATTGGAAGCGAGCAACTCCTGGCGCGCTGCGCGCAAACTGAGTGCGGTTTGCTGAAAGCGTAAGGCTTCATCCAATTTGCTAATCATTTTATTCTCCCGTTGAAACATAATAATTTTATGGGCATGGACGACATACTAAATTCACTTGCTAACTGACCATGCCCTGATAAATGACCATTTTCTGCCTTAATTCCAGCTTACATCCCCCTTCCATTCACGATGCTCACCCCGCACAATGCATACATGAAAAAATTATTTTTTCTCGTTTTTTTATTGCTGTCTGAAATTGGAAGCGTGTCAAGCGCAGCACAAGATCACGCACAGTTAGAAAATCTTGTCGCCGCCTTTGTCCAGCAACAGACGGCCGCACTGCCCGGCAGGGTCAGCTATAAAATTGATGCCATAGACTCGCGCATCACATTGCCAGCGTGTGCCAAGCTAGAAGTTTTTCTGCCGGATGGCAGCCAACTCATAGGCAAAACATCGGTCGGGGTTCGCTGTAATGAGACTAATGGTTGGAGCATTTTTATTGCCGCGCAAATCAAGATCAACCTCAATCTCTTAATCAGTGCACGCCAATTACCCCCTGGACATATTCTGCAAGAACAAGACTTCACTACCCAGTTAACGGAAACGACTCGCACTATAGGATTCTCAGATCCCAATCAAATAATCGGAAAAGTTCTACGCTTTGGAATTACCGCCGGGCAAATATTGCGCGAAGACATGCTGCGCCTGCCTTACAGCGTAACGCAAGGAAATGCCGTGCAGCTTGATGTGCAGGGCGACGGCTTTAGCATTCGCAGCGAGGGAATTGCGTTAAATAACGCGAGTGATGGACAAATTGTACAAGTCAGAGTGGCTTCTGGCCGACCGATTAACGGAATAGCGCGCGCCGACGGCATGGTGGAAATAGGGCAATAGCAAAGCACGATTGCATCAAGCAGTGGCTTGCGTTATATTGAATGGCATCCGATCACCCTAAAGTTTTCGGGAATTCTTCCGATACTCAACTCTGATGACGGGAAATTGAATGCCGTCAGATTGCGAGGATAGCCGTGAAAATTGATAAGCCCGGTAAACTACTGCCCACCCATCCCATCAGCGAAGGGTCGGTGAGCGTTGGCAGCAATAAGAGTAAATCCGGCAAATCCTCTACCCCGCTTCAACCCGACCACACCAGCGTCTCTCTCGGCTCGGTCGCTTCACAGATGCAGGGCGTGGAAAGCAGTATGGCGAACGTCCCTATTTCCAATTCAGCCAAAGTAGAGGAAATCAAACAAGCCATCAGTGATGGTCGCTTCAAGATCAACACCGAAGTCGTCGCTAGTCGCCTGTTGGAAACGGTACGCGACCTGATAGGCAATAAAGCTTGAGGGCATCTCTAAAAATCCAAACTCCGTCGCGATACTGACCGAGGGAAAGTCAGACATCACAAAAAATTACTCCTTACCTAACCTATCCTGCATATGCGGCGTCGCATTTTTTTGCTCACGCCTTGTCTCGCTTAGAATTTTTAATTTTTAGAGGTATCCTTGAGCCAGCCCCCAGCCACCCAATTACTTGCAATTTTGTCAACCGAGCGTACAGCGTTGGCGAGCTTCGTCACTTTGCTGGAACACGAACAGAAAATGTTGGTAGAGAACAGCACGGATCTTTTGCTTGACCTGTCCAAACAAAAGACCGTCGCCGCGATCAGCTTGCAGGAACTTACCGACGCACGTTCCACCTCACTACAAAACCTCATCCCGCAACTTACTGCCGCCGCCATCAATTCATGGCTGCTCAAGCATTGCCCCGCAGACTCTGCAATTTATTCTGAGATTCTCGCCCTAGCAAAGCGCGCCCATCAGCTAAACCGCACGAATGGCGAATTGATCCAAATGAAATTGCGCCATAACCAGCAAGCGTTAGCTGTATTGAACAATGCTGCAAACAAGGCCAATCTTTATGGCTCGGACGGCCAACCCAGCTTGTCGCCAAACGGCGGCAGATCTCTTGGAAGCGGCTGAATCTGATTGCACTACGCTCTATCAGGGCTTGAATTGCGATACTACGAGGATGTTCGGAGGAAGCTTGGAGGGAGAAGGAGGAAAACCGCTCACATTGTTGCTGATCTAATAAAAACAGGATACTGGATACGGGATCAAGGATGAAAAATCCCCCCAGAATCCTGCATCCTGTATCCCAAATCCTACTACTCAATAATCTTAGCCACCACGCCCGCACCCACTGTGCGACCACCTTCGCGGATAGCGAAGCGCAGACCTTCTTCCATCGCTACCGGAGCGATGAGGTTAACGGTGACCGAGACGTTGTCGCCTGGCATAACCATTTCCGTACCGGCTGGCAGTTCAACCGCACCGGTGACGTCGGTGGTGCGGAAGTAGAACTGCGGACGATAACCCTGGAAGAACGGGGTATGACGACCCCCTTCGTCTTTGCTCAAGACGTAGATTTCAGCGGTGAACTTGGTGTGTGGCTTGATCGAGCTGGGTTTGCACAGCACTTGGCCACGCTCGACTTCTTCACGCTTGGTGCCGCGCAGCAAGATGCCGACGTTGTCGCCTGCCTGACCTTGATCCAGCAATTTGCGGAACATCTCAACGCCAGTGCAGATGGTCTTGAGGGTAGGTTTGAGGCCGACGATTTCGATTTCTTCGCCGACTTTGATGATGCCACGTTCTATTCTGCCCGTTACTACGGTACCACGACCGGAGATGGAGAATACGTCTTCAACCGGCATGAGGAAGGCGCCATCAAGGGCACGCTTAGGCATGGGGATGTAGCTGTCTAGGGCTTCGGCCAAACGGAAGATGGACGGCTCGCCCATTTCGGATTGGTCGCCTTGCAGGGCTTTAAGGGCGCTGCCGATGATGATAGGCGTGTCGTCGCCGGGGAATTCGTATTTGGACAGGAGTTCACGAATTTCCATTTCTACCAGTTCCAGCAATTCAGCGTCATCCACCATGTCGGCTTTGTTCATGTAGACGATGATGAAGGGAACGCCTACTTGACGTGCCAACAGGATGTGTTCGCGCGTTTGCGGCATAGGGCCGTCGGCAGCAGACACAACCAGAATAGCGCCGTCCATCTGCGCTGCGCCGGTGATCATGTTTTTAATGTAGTCGGCGTGGCCGGGGCAATCAACGTGAGCGTAGTGGCGGTTAGCCGTTTCGTACTCGACGTGGGCGGTGTTGATGGTGATGCCGCGCGCTTTTTCTTCCGGCGCTGCGTCAATCTGGTCGTAGGCTTTGGCTTCGCCGCCATATTTCTTGGACAGCACGGTGGTGATGGCTGCGGTCAAGGTGGTCTTGCCATGATCTACGTGGCCAATGGTGCCCACGTTGACGTGCGGTTTGGTGCGTTCAAATTTGCTTTTTGCCATGATTATTCCTCATCAACATCGAAATTAAAAATAACAACTCAACTGGTGCCCAAGGCGGGAATCGGACCCGCGACCTCTCCCTTACCAAGGGAGTGCTCTGCCACTGAGCCACTTGGGCAGACTGACATCTAAAAAAATACTGAAACCATTACCAAACTGGAGCGGGTGAAGGGGATCGAACCCTCGTCGTAAGTTTGGAAAACTTCTGCTCTACCATTGAGCTACACCCGCAAGCTTCCCAACCCTTAAGCTGCTCACTTAACACTTTAGGTGGCTCACTAGACATCCAAGCTCGCTACTCAACGCACCTTAAACCATGTAATTGCGATCCTCAATCCAACAAATTTATTGGTATTGGTGGAGGGGGAAGGGTTCGAACCTTCGTACTCATAAGAGGGCAGATTTACAGTCTGCTGCCTTTAACCACTCGGCCACCCCTCCAAACAGAGCCCGCAATTATCCATATTATTGATTAGCTTGTCAAAGAATATGAAGTGTCGCAGCGTATGGGAGTCACTGCTTCCGAAACAATGCTGATTGTGCATGCGCCTGCAAACCCTCGCCAAAAGCCAGTTCTGCGGCTATTGCCCCCAAGGTTTGTGCGCCTTGCTTGGATACCTGAATCAAGCTGCTGCGTTTTTGAAAATCATACACGCCCAAGGCTGAAGAAAAACGCGCTGTGCCGGATGTTGGCAAAACGTGATTCGGCCCAGCGCAATAATCACCGAGCGCTTCCGATGTATAGCGCCCCATGAAAATCGCTCCAGCATGTTTCAGCCTGGGTAGCCAAGCCTGCGGGTCGTCCACCGACAATTCAAGATGCTCAGGTGCAATACGATTGCTGATGCTGCACGCCTCATCCAGATCGGAGACATGAATCATTGCGCCGCGATTTTCCAGTGCGGCTTTGATAATTTTTCGGCGCGGCATTTGCTCCAATAAGCGCTCAATACTTTGCGCCACAGCATTAATGAAATCCGCGTCTGGCGACAACAAAATTGCCTGCGCTAGCTCATCATGTTCGGCCTGTGAAAATAAATCCATGGCAATCCAATCTGGATTGGTTTGCCCATCGCAGATCACCAGAATTTCTGATGGGCCAGCCACCATGTCTATACCGACCTCGCCAAACACACGCCGCTTGGCTGCGGCCACATAGGCATTGCCGGGGCCGACAATCTTATCTACTTTAGGAATGGTATCTGTGCCATAGGCCAGCGCCGCCACCGCTTGCGCGCCGCCCACAGTAAACACGCGATCCACACCAACCAGATGTGCAGCCGCCAGCACCAAGGAGTTTTTTATGCCATCGGGTGTAGGCACCACCATGATGAGTTCGCCCACACCGGCTATTTTTGCGGGTAACGCATTCATCAAAACAGAAGATGGATAAGCTGCCTTGCCGCCCGGCACATACAATCCGACGCGATCCAGCGCCGTGATTTTCTGACCGAGCACAGTGCCGTCCTCTTCGGTGTAGCTCCACGAAGTTTGCAATTGTTTTTGATGATAAGCCGTCACGCGCTGCGCCGCTTGTTCCAGCGCATTTCGTTGCGCGGCAGGCAAGCTGTCGAAAGCAGCACGCAACTCGGCGCGCGGCAACTCCAGCGATGCAGCATCGGTTATATTGAAACGATCAAAGCGCTGCGTATATTCCAGCACAGCTGCATCGCCACGCATACGCACATCGGCCAGAATAGCGGCCACGGTCACATCCAACTGCGCATCTTGAGTCGCTTCAAAAGCCAGCAGCGCACTCAGTTGCACATTGAAATCTGATTGCTTGCTGGACAGCCGCTTGATGTTCATGTTTTTACAGCTTTGGAGAAAGCATCCAGTATCGGCTGGATTACGTTGCGCTTCAATTTGAGCGCCGCCTGATTCACCACTAGGCGCGATGAAATTTCGGAAATTGCTTCGACTGCTTTCAGGTTGTTGGCTTTTAAGGTGTTGCCGCTGCTGACCAGATCCACAATCGCATCAGACAGCCCGACCAGCGGCGCTAATTCCATTGAGCCATATAATTTAATCAGATCAACATGCACACCCTTGGCTGCAAAATGTTCGCGCGCTGCCTGCACATATTTGGTTGCCACACGCAGACGCGCGCCCTGACGCACTGCCGATTCATAATCAAAATCCGTGCGTACTGCTACCATCATGCGGCAACGCGCAATATTCAAATCTAGCGGTTGGTACAAGCCTGTGCCGCCATGCTCGTTGAGTACATCCTTGCCAGCGATGCCCATATCCGCAGCGCCATATTGCACGTAAGTCGGCACGTCGGAAGCGCGCACAATAATGAGCCGCACATCGGCACGACTGGTCGGCAAAATCAGTTTGCGCGAAGACTCCGGGTCTTCCAGCGGCGTGATGCCTGCCGCACCCAGCAATGGCAAAGTTTCTTCAAAGATGCGGCCTTTGGATAAAGCGATGGTGATAGTCATCGGGTTCAGCGGCTTATGTTAAAGATGCGCATTCTACCGTCAAATGTGGTGCAAGTTGAAATTGGATATGGCCGCCGTGTCC
>JANONO010000138.1:0-2729 GCA_031420875.1 Gallionellaceae bacterium
GTCTTTTATAGATGTTTTTCCAGTATCAACCCTAACGGGCGAACACAATGGAAGCAAATGATGCAGCTCAATTATATGATTAGCCCAAGGGTATCTTCTTTCTGTATCCATAAAGCACATGTCACAGATGTGCGGATTTGAAGTATTTGAAAAATAGAAATCCTTTAGTTTTGCACTTCGTTCAGTGCGCAAATGTGTTACACGGGTTTTGCTGCCCTCTGTAAACTCGGTATCAATTACATTGATTTGACTAATCGTCAAATCCCCTAAAGCAGTACCCTGGAAATTTGACCCTAAATTGAGCACTTCTGCTCCAACATCAGATTTGCGTTGGTTAATTTGTGGAGCCAGCAATGTTTCAATTTGAAATGCCTCCTCCTTATTTGTGACTTCTAAATATAGGCTTGGGTTATTCCACTTAAGAAAAGAGAATTGGCTGACAAAACTAATCAATTCACGTGATTGCCTTAAGTCACCATGAAATGATTTTGGTTTTAATGTGGAGTAAAAATTTAGAGGCTCAAGGCCAGTAACATTATTTGCTATCAAGTAGCTGCCGATTTCATCGACGGTAATGCTATTTTTCCCTCTTACCAAATACTCGGATAATAAAAACTTGATGATTGCTACAACTGGAAAAGTCTGCGGGTCTGTGCAGTTGTAGTCATCGAAAATAGGGGATGGGTAATAGAAATGAGTGGCAAAGTGCCTCATGTAATCGTCAATGTCTATTTCGTTTGAATCAGTTGCCAATGCTTTGCACAAATCAGTACAAACGATTCTTCCCGCAACCTCAGTTGCGAGCAATAAACAACCAAATACCCGTTTGTAGTTGCGCCACACAGTGTAATTGGCTGGTGCAAATGGGCGCGGACTGTAATTTGATAGTACCTGTCGAAGAATATCGTCATCAACATTCGGTTTTGAAATGCCGTTTATGTCGGCCAAGGCAAGCGCAATCCGCTTGATCTCGTCAAACTGTAGGTAGTCAAGCCGACCTTGGTCAAATCGCCATAAAGTCACAAAATTCACTCCTCTACTTGAAGCTCTAACTATTTTTTCGATCCGAACAGCCCTGAAAAAAATCCCTTGATCAAGCCCCACAAAATGGAGAAGGCATTAAGTTCGCTATGCGCCTGGTTTTTGCTGGCATGTGTCGGTGCGGCTTTCAGAGGGGCATCGAGATTTTCCTGCGCGGAAAATTCGCCAGCCCTGAGCGAAAAATTTTCGGCGAACTGTCCCAGTATCATGTCCGACACTGACATCATCATGCGACCGCCGAATTGCGCAAACTTGCCGTTGACGATGACATCCGCGTTGCCCAGCAAAATGCATACACCGGGATGCTCGCCGGGGAGGATGGAAGCGTTGAGATCCATCGAGGCGGAAGAGCCGCTTTTATCCGCGCCCTTGCCCATCAGGCGAACAGTTTTTCCACCTTCGTCAAAAGCCAGTATTTCGATTTCTCCGCCAAACGCCGCTGTGGCCGGCCCGACTTTGACTCGGACATGGCCTTTATAGTGGGTGTCATCAAGCTGCTCGGTGATTTCTGCACCTGGCATGCAGCCCGCTAGCAGCTTGATATCGCTCAACACCCGCCAAGCTGCCTCGGCACTTGCGGCGATCACATATTGCTTTTCCAGTTTGACTTGCATGGTTTTAGAGGAGGTGGGCGATCAGCAAACAATGACGTGGGAATACCCACGCCATTGCTGCGCGCTCGGGTATGCGGCTGTGTCAGGACTTTACGCCGCTCGCTTGCAGTTGCTTCCAGACGCGGTAGGCGCTATGCGGCATATCCATATGGGTGACCCCAAGGTGGGCGAAGGCATCCACAACCGCGCTGGTAAAAGTCGGGATGCTGGCTACATGCGGTGATTCGGCGACACCCTTGGCGCCGATCGGATGGTGTGGTGAGGGCGTGACGGTAAAGTCGGTTTCCCATTTCGGGGTTTCCGCCGAGGTGGGCAAAAAATAATCCATCAGCGTGTTGCCCTGGATGTTTCCTTGCTTGTCAAAAGTAAGCTGCTGCCCCATGGCGACCGCGTAACCCTCCGTCAGCCCGCCGTGGATTTGACCTTCGATGATCATGGGATTGATCCGTGTACCGCAATCGTCCAGCGCGTAGAAACGGCGGATTTTGGTTTCTCCGGTGGCTTTGTCTATATCCACGACGCACAGGTAGACGCCGAACGGGAAGGTGAAATTGGGCGGGTCGTAGTAATGCACCGCTTCGAGGCCGGGTTCCATACCGGCAGGTGGCTGGTGATAGGCGGCCCAGGCGATATCTTTCATGGTCTTGAATTTTGCTGCGTCGCCTTTCAGCTTGAAACGATCTATTTCCCATTCCAGATCGTTCTCGCTCACCTCCAGCAAATGCGCGGCGATTTTTTTGGCCTTGGCGTGGATTTTTTCTCGATGCCATAGCGATGGCCGCTCCCGCTACCGGGGTCGAGCGTGAGCCATATGTTCCCAGCCCGTAGGGTGCCGTGCTGGTATCACCCTCTTCGACCTGGATCACCTCCGAAGGCAAGCCCAGTTCAGTGGCGATGATTTGCGCGTACGTGGTCTGATGTCCCTGCCCCTGCGAAATGGTACCCATGCGTGCAATGGCGCTGCCGGTTGGGTGGACGCGAATCTCGCAGGAATCGAACATGCCTACACCCAGTATGTCGCACATTTTCGAGGGGCCGGCGCCGACTACTTCGGTGAAAGAAACCAAGCCTATG
>JANONO010000139.1:0-1589 GCA_031420875.1 Gallionellaceae bacterium
CGAATTTGCATTCCGGTTCAACCGGCGCAAGTCCACACATCGAGGCATGCTCTTCTTTCGCCTGATCGAACAGTCTGTTGCCATGCATCCCATGCCATTTCATGAGCTTGTAGCCAATCCAAAACCAAAAGATGCGGGGCAAGAGTTCGTTCTGCCGTCTAAACTTCGCAATAAGCCCACCTTCTTCTCTGGATATCGTCGTGCCAATTCACCCTTGGCGAGCCTAGTTACCGTATTTAGCTGGATACCCCACTAAATATATTGAGACCTAAACAGTCGGGATGGTATTTGCTTGCGGTGAATGGGCTATAGCCTGTGACTACAATGAGCGGGGTTGCATTAATCATAATTAATCGCTATGATTAATTATGATTAACAGGAGTGCCAAATGAACACTAAAGTGCTAACCGCGCATGTCCCAATCCCTCTTGCCGACAAGGTTGATCAAATCGCTGCTCGCATGGAGCGTTCGCGCGGATGGATTGTGAAGCAGGCATTATCTGCTTGGGTAGATCAAGAGGAAGAGCATCGGCGAATGACGCTGGATGCGATGGCAGACATTGATGCAGGCCAAGTCATCGACCATCAATCAGTTCAAGCCTGGGCAGAGAGCCTTAGCACCGATAAGCCACTGCCAATACCACGCTGATGGAATTGAAATGGACGAGCAAGGCGCTGTCGGACTTGGTCAGACTGTATGAGTTCCTGTTGCCGCTGAACAAGCAAACCGCTGCGGCCACGGTGCAAGCATTGACCGCAGCGCCTGCAAAACTTCTGGCACAGCCCCGTATCGGAGCAAAGCTGGAAGAGTTTGATCCGCGTGAGGTTCGTCGCATTTTGGTTGGACACTATGAAATGCGCTACGAAATTCAACACTCCACAATTTACGTACTGCGGCTCTGGCACACGCGAGAAGATCGTTAACAAATTCTCCAGCACAAGGGGTCGCAGTGTTTCCCGTAGGTCGTGCCAACTAGAAATTAGGGTGCATCAGACTTTCCCGTGGGTAGCCTGAGCCGGATACAGATCAAGACCGCCACACAGTGAAAATAGATGGTGATCTTGAAGTGGTCACGGCTCCTGAATCGAGGTGATCTCATGGAAGCCTTCCCGCTTGAACCCAGATTTTCCATTAGCATTCTACTGCGGATGGTCAATAGGCCGAATCTGCACGAAAAAAATCAAAAAATGTTCTTCAACGTAGAGTGACTACGCCCTCCGAACATTTTTTGATTTTTTTCGCACATCTTCAACCTCTTGATCGCCCTCGCTACGAATGCTAATGGAAAATCTGGGTTGAATGCAACAACGACAGCACGCTTTTTTCTGGAAATGGATTGATGGTGCATCGGTTGATTTGCCGGGGCTGACGCTAGCTGAGGCACTCTCCATGATGGCCGTGGGACGCGTACAGGTTTCACGCTGGCGGAATCGTTATGCTAAATTAGGGTTTGCAGGGATAGAGCGTGATTTGCCGCGTGGCGCGCCAGAGAAGACAGTGGATGTCAAAAAATTGGTAGAACTCACCACACAAAGCAAACCTGATGCAGCCACTCACTGGAGTACGCGCAAGATGGGTGCTGCGCTTG
>JANONO010000140.1:0-3562 GCA_031420875.1 Gallionellaceae bacterium
ATTGATGTCATTGTCTGGCAGCCGAATCCATTGCCCGCAATTTTCACTGCTGGAGACTTTGGTTTAGTGCCTCGACGTAGTGTTTTAGGAGTGCTCGAAGTGAAGCGCTCTACTTACTCAGGCATTGGAGCCAAGATTAAAAGCATTCTAGACAAGGAAGATGATTTGACGACTCCAATTCCGCTAGTTAGAGAAGGTAAGGTTCTTTTCTCAAGCCTTGGCGTAGTGTGTGTCCGTGAGAAAAAAGAAAGCGATACAATTCTTAGCGAGCTGATCAAACTACGCCGAGTAGTCGTGCTAAGTGAGTTGGATGATGATGGCACTCTGACACCCATGCCTGATCAAGTGATGACTCTAGTCAATTTCCTAGTTTCTCTGCGCCTTAAAGCAAAATTGGCCGACGGCCAGATTGAGATCGATGTTCCAGCCCGGTAGGGTGGGCACAATTTTGTGCCCACGCGGCAATTGAACAGACGGTGGACACTGCGTGCCCACCCGTGAGTCCTCCGCGAATTTATTTCTAAATTTATTTAACTGAAACCACCCGCGCCCCCATCACCGCCCCCATCGTAACCGCCCCCAATCCCGCCAGCGTAAGCAAAGAAAGTGGCTCCCCCAAAACAGGTACAGCAGCAAGCGCAGATAAACCGGGCACAATGGCCATGAGCAGTGCCACGGTTTGTCCACCCAGACTACGCACTGCAAAAGTGTAGAGCAACATCGCAACGAAGACGACCAATACCCCTTGATAGATAGCCTGCATGGCGATTTCAGCAATAGGTGCTTGACTCAATGTGCTTGGCAGAAATAGCCACCACACCGGCACATACAAAATTGCGCTGCCCAAGGTAGTGCTGACTGCGGCGGTGAGCGGTGACATGGGGTAGCGGCGCAGTAGCAGGGTGAACACCGCCCATGAAGAAGAGCCGCAAAGAAACAGAAAGTCGCCCAGCATTTGCATTCCGGTCAAGTGTGCGCCGTGGGAAAGCGTGTCGACAGCGGTTAAAGTGATGCCGATAAAAACCAGCAGCAGTGCGATGCGTTGTGCGGGTGATGGGCTTTGCCGCAGCCACAACCAAGCAATTACGGCGGTGGCAAAGGGCAGTGCGCCGGGTAGCAGAACCGCAGCGTGGGCAGCGGGTGCTAGGCGAAAAGCCACATACACGGCGAGGGCGTAACCCATGCCGCCGAATATTGAAAATAGCAGGATCACTTTATACGGCGGCAAGGTCACGCGCGGCAGAAAAATCAGCGCGATCAGCGCGCCGACACCGAATCGCAACGCGGTCACATCCCAGCCAGTCAATACGCCCTTGCCGCCATGACGGCTGACCAAGATGAAACCAGTCCAGATACAGATGGTAAAAAAAACTGCAATCAAACCTGCGCGCCGGGAATGAGGTTCGCTCATAGAGAATTAAAATTGAAAATAGAATCAGGCTGGCTAATGTTTGCTGCGCGTCAAAAACACCGTCACCTCTTCGCGATCATGGTAAAGCTGTTTCGCCATCATGCGGCAGTTGATGCCTTCTTCATCCAGTCGTTGACGGATGCCGCCTAATGCGCTGTCCAGTGCGGCGACGCGCTGCTTCATCGGTAGCTTCAAATTGAAGATTGCATATTTGCACCAGCCTGACACGAACCATGTGCTTATCAGCATGGCAACTTTGGAGGGTTGCTCCACCATGTCGCACACCAGCCAATCTACCGCTTTGCGCGGCGTGTATTTGAAGCCATCCTGCTTGAGATGCTGCACCAGTGGATGATTTACCAGCACACCCTTCATCGAGCCGTTATCCACCGCAGTCACGCGCATACCGCGCTGAACCAGTTGCCAAGTCCAACCGCCCGGTGCTGCGCCCAAATCCACGGCCTGCATCCCTTGCCGTAACAAGCGCGTTTGTTCGCTGCGATCCATGAACACTTCGATTGCTTCGGCCAGCTTCATGGTGGAGCGGCTCGGCGCTTCGGCGGGCATGGATTGGCGGACGATGCCCATGATGACATCTGCGCTGTTTTGCGGGTCGCTACTGCCGATTAATGCGGAAGATTTATCGGGGAAGAAAATATGCAGACGCGCAAAATTATCCGTGCGGACTGAGCCTGTCGAAGCCTTTTTTGGGTCGGTGGCATCATCATGCCCTTCGACAAGGCCTTTAGTCCTGAGCGTAGCCGAAGGATCAAGGCGAGCGGGATTTTTGGCATGGTCTCGCAACCTTCCCTGTTCGCGTAGCGCAGTCTCCAGCAGGGGCTGAAATCTCCTGGTAAAAGTTGATAACAACTTGCCCGCATTCGTGTCGGGAGTTTCCAGCCACAGCGTAGCAAATGTGCCGGGCATGTCGGCGATGGCACTCAGTATCGGCGTTAGGCGATCCCGATCGGGCAGTGCCGCGATGGTGTGATGCAAGCGGATCAATTGGCGCGCAAAAATCAGTTCACGATAAAGCAATCGCTGATCGTTGAGCGCAACGACTACGTAGCCACTGTCGCCAACGATGGCAGGTTGCGTTGCGCCTATGATGGGCTTTTGTTGCTTTGCCTGACGCAAGGCTTCCTGCGCGCAATCCTGCTCGAAGCCGGGGCGGCAATATAACAAGTAATAGCTAATATTCTGTTTCATGCCTGTATTGTGGCACAGGTTTTGGGTGAGTAGTCCGAAGGTGATAACATCCAAGCCTTGAGGATGTCTCTAAAAATTTAAAATTCTCAGCGAGACAAGGCGCGCGCAAAAAAATTGTGACGCCACATATGCAAGATAGGTAAAGAGAAGAAAACGCGAAACGCCAAAACGAACGTACTTTGCTAGACCCCATTGTCTGTGCATTGTCTGTGCGCAAGGTAAACAAACCGTGCTGGAAGATGCAAAACACAACCAGCGCGAGAGCCGCAACCATGCTCTCGGCAAACAGATGAAGGAAGGCTGCGGCATGCGTTCCGAATATTCCATCAAGCGAGCGAGGTTTTAGAATGACAAAAATCGCATCGCACTTTCAGGACAAGCGCATGATTTCAGAACAAACCATACTGCAAGCCGCACAACTTTTGGGTGAAGCCGCGAAGCCAGCCAGAGTCATTCTGTTTGGCTCGTATGCACGCGGCGATGCACAGGAAAATTCCGATCTGGATTTTCTGGTGATCGAGCCGGAGCTGCACGACAAATTCAACGAGATGGTGCGCCTGAGGCAAGTGCTGCGCCCTTTAAGAGTGGCGGCGGATGTGTTGGTCTATTCGCAGGCGGAAATCAACCAGCAACAAGATGCCTGCTCAACAGCCGTCTATTGGGCTTTGCGCGAAGGCAAGGTCTTGTATGACACAGCCCATTGATCGGGCGCGCAGACTGTTGGTATTTACCGAGCACGGCATTATTTCGTTCGGCTCCCGCTCTTGAACTGTTTATTTACAATGCTCGCCAGCGGATTAACTTAGAATAACGCCACCCCAAGGAGAGAGCCTGTGCAAAATAATTCTTTGACACCAGAAAAATTGCAGTCTGCCGTGGATCGCATCGTCGCAAACACTGGTTCGCCTGCACGAGTAATCTTATTCGGTTCGCAGGCACGGG
>JANONO010000141.1:0-2600 GCA_031420875.1 Gallionellaceae bacterium
GCTGGGCGAAAGGCTTTCTCCGCCAATCGCAGCATGACGATAGAATCCTTGCCGCCGGAAAACAGCAGCGCCGGATTTTTACATTCTGCGGCGACTTCACGCATGATATGGATGGATTCACTTTCCAGCACGTCTAGGTGAGTCAGGGTATGGTTGCTCATGTACTTTATCTTTCCTTTAGGCTTTAATCTGTCTTTAGAGTTTTACCACCCCGGCACTTCGTGCCACCCCTCCTTATTTAAGGAGGAGAATGCCCCCGCTCGGTGGGGGAAAATTGGTTCTCCCCTCCTTAGTTTTTAAGGAGGGGAGGGAGCGAAGCGGAAGGGGTGGTGATTTTATATCTGCTTCAATAACATGCTCTTCCCCACATGCAACCCACACTCTTTATTCTGTGGGTCTTCCCACCACCACCTGCCGGAGCGTATGTCCTCACCCGGCGTCACGGCACGGGTGCAGGGCGCGCAGCCTATGCTGGGATAAAACTGGTCATGCAGCTTGTTGTAGGGTACGTCGTGCTGCTTGAGATATTCCCATACTTCGGCTGTCGTCCAGTCGCACAAGGGATTAAATTTTTGCATGCCATGCACAGCATCAAAAGAAGATAGCTCTAACGCACCGCGCGTGACAGCCTGTTCACGGCGCACACCAGTCAGCCATGCTTTCTTGCCGAGCAGCGCTCGTTTGAGTGGTTCGACCTTACGCATGTGGCAACACGCTTTGCGATTTTCCACGCTGTCATAAAAACCATTGATGCCGTTTTGTGCCACATATTTTTCCACCTGCGTCGCATCCGGGAAATAAATTTTCAGTGGCACTGGGTAGCGCGCACGAACTTCCTGCATCAAGTCGTAAGTTTCCTGGGGCAAGCGGCCGGTATCGAGACTGAACATTTCAATACTTGGTTGATGCTTGGCGATCAAGTCCGTCAGCACCATGTCTTCCGCGCCCATGCTGTTGGCGAAGGTAACTGGCGCGTAATCGCGCACGGCTGTATTCAGCAGTTCGATGACCTGTTCAATTTTTTTCGGATCAAGCATCTGTGGTCACGATGCCATCACGATTGACACGACGGAACAAGGGGAATTTCTGATCTACCGAAGTTTGATAGGTTTCAGAAAAATCGCTCAAGCCCTTTAGCGCATCCTGTATATCGCGATCAGGGCGCGGCGCGAAGGCATCGAAACCTACGCGCTGCATGTAAAACATCTGGTCTCGCAAGACATCACCGATGGCGCGCAACTCCCCAGTATAGCCTAGCCGAGCGCGCAAGTTATAGGCAATGGAATACCCTCTGCCATCGGCAAATTTAGGGAAGTCAACGGCGATTACAGTGAATTTTTCCACGTCACCTTTCAATTCCTCTGGCCGTTCATCACTAGCTAACCACACAGCTAGAGGAGCACGACCTTGCAGTGCAGCGCGTTGCGCCAGCCACACCTTGAGTGGAACAATTATTTTCCCGGCAGGAACATTTACAGTCTCCGCCGATTCGCTCTCCTGCAAGCGCAAGACAGTCCAATCATCATTGACCACCGCTTTGTTTTTAATGATCTGCATGATTAAAACCTCGGTTGATGGTAAGGCACGTCATAACGAGCCGCGATGCTGGCAAAATCATCCGCATCGTTTGCAGCGGCTGAAGCCACCTCGATCTTGTTCGCATAAACAAACTCTTTAAAGGGTGTGATACCAACGCGGCGCACGGTGTCTATAAATAATTCCTGCTCGATGCGCTCCCGCACATACACCTGCAACAGCCGATCAATCACTTCGGGAATCTGCTCGAAGGTAAATGATGGCCCTATCACTTTTCCGATTGAACTATTGTTGCCCTGCGCGCCGCCGAGTTGCACCTGGTACCAGTCTCCCCCGTCCTGCTTGTCCACGCCCATGATGCCAATGTGGCCTACATGATTATGTCCGCAAGAATTCATGCAGCCGGAGATGTTAATTTCAATCTCGCCGATGTCGTGCTGAAAATCAATATTTTCAAAACGCTCAGCCACCATCTTCGACAAAGGAATAGAGCGCGCATTGGCCAAGGTGCAAAAATCAGCACCGGGGCAGCAAATAATGTCGGTCAACAAACCAATGTTGGGCGTGGCCATACCGTTGGCAGCCGCAATCTTCCACAAGGTAATGAGGTCAGATTGTTTAACGTCGGCCAGAACCAAGTTCTGCATATGAGTAATGCGTAGCTCGCCAAAACTAAAGCGGTCTGCCAGGTCTGCTGCGACATCCATTTGTTCGGCGCTGGCATCGCCCGGTGCAATGGCAGTTTTCTTGAGCGACAATACCACGCTGGCATAACCGGGTACTTTGTGCGGTTTAACATTGCGCTGCAACCAATTAGCGAAGGCTTTATTTTCGGCCTTTAGCGATGCCACAGCAGCATCGTTGGCGGGCAGCGTTTCATATGCGGGCGCGGTGAAATAGGCCGCGACGCGGTTAACCTCTGCCTTAGTCAGTGTACCCGAACCATCCTTGATGTCAGCCCAGTCCGCTTCCACCTGGCGCTTGAATTCTTCGATGCCGATCGCCTTCACCAGAATTTTGATGCGCGCCTTGTAAATATTATCGCGGCGACCATATTGGTTATA
>JANONO010000142.1:0-3958 GCA_031420875.1 Gallionellaceae bacterium
TAAATAAGTCTGAATGCGTCACTCCTGCGCGGGCATGACGACTTAATCAGCGTTTCCCCCAGGTTAATCCACAACCGACCAGCCAGAATGACCGCCCACACCTTATGCGTCAGGCACGATACTTCCCTGACACAGGGCGCGCAGCGAATGGCTTCTATCCAACCTGCACCCGCTTGCAGCAATGAAACTTCACGCCGCGCAATTTTGATGGTGAAACCCGATAGAATGAATATGATCAAAATTTCTTGCGTCTGCACGACAGCGAACCAATAACGACGCATAGCCGAGCTAACCTTGGAAATATTGCATTGCTAGCCATCCCCGCGGCATCGCCACAGCGCTATCAGGGCAGTACAAAATTATCTGGAAGCGGAATATGTGCTGGGTAAGCGCATAGATAAAACGGCTTGCGCGCCTTACTCTATGCTACGAGCGGTCAGCCGTATGGTGGGTGAGCCTTGTAGCAAAGGCTTTATCGCAACCATGCTTACGGTTCGTTTTAAACGCTGAATGGGTTGGTTGGTGCGCCCGACAGGAGTCGAACCTGTGACCCTTGGCTTCGGAAACCAATACTCTATCCATCTGAGCTACGGGCGCATTCATTCCATTTCTAAATCAAACCTGACCCTTCGACCTAGCTCAGGACAGGCTCTTTCGGCCTTACCTTGCCGAATCACCTTAATATTTCCAGTGGCTCGCCTTCGCATCACCTTTGATTTAGCAATGACATTGAGAGGTACGCAGTATAGCGTTTTTCAACCCCCACATCCAAGCTGACTGACTTCCTAAGCCATGTATTCTAGCTGGCTGCTCTACCCTCCTCACTATCCATATTAGAGCTCAGGACACCTCTAAAAATTCGTCATTCCCGCGTAGGCGGGAATCCAGCTTGTTGATTTGACTGGGCTCCCGCCTTCGCGGAAGCGACGAAATATGAATTTTTAGAGCTGCCCTTCAATATGGGTTTAACGGAAAATAGTAAGCGCCATTTGAAGCTTCTAGTCTAGTCAATTTTTAAAATCGCCCCACAAGGTTTGCAATACGGCTAGTCCTGCTACGGCGGCGGTCTCAGTACGCATTGTGCGTGTTCCCAGGCGAACCGAGATAAAACCAACTTGTTGCGCCAACCTTACCTCGTCTGCGCTGAATCCCCCTTCAGGACCTATCAGCAGGGTCGCCGCAGCTTGTGGCTGCACCTGTTCGCTCAACGAACTTGAGGCATCGGGTGCGAGAATAAATTTGCTGCCTGGCTCATTACGCAGCACTGCCAGCCAAGTGCTTAATTCCTGTGGGGCGCGAATTTCAGGTAATACATTTCTGCCACATTGTTCGCACGCACCTATGATGACCGCGCGCCAATGTTCGATGCGTTTTTCGATGCGTTCGCCAGACAGCTTTGCCACACTGCGTTGGGTTTGCACGGGCTGTATTGCGCTGACTCCCAGCTCGGTTGCTTTCTGCACCACCCAATCCATTTTTTCACTGCTACACATTGCTTGTGCCAATACGATAGGCAGCGGTGACTCACGATTCACGGTGCTGGTTTGCAGCTTGTCCAATACAACTTTTTTACCGCTGATCTCGCTAATCACGCCGTGCAACTCATTACCGATTCCATCAAACACCTGCACTTCATCATGCACACGCAAGCGTAACACCCGGCTTGCATGATGTGCGGCAGCGGGGGGCAGCTCTAGCGAAGAATTAAGCAATAAGGGCGGCGGGCAATAGAAGCGTGGCGCAGTCATGGGGCACTCATAAAGTCAGGTTACGCAGCGTGATAGTATAATGCTTTGATTATAGTTATTAGGAGAGCAATATGGTGAGCTTACAACCCCCTATTTGTAATTTTGGTTGGAAAGCGCGCGAATTTAATCTGCTGGGCATAGATGGCCAGCGCTATACCCTGCAAAATAGCCGTGGGGTGAACGGCTTGTTGATTATGTTTATTTGCAATCATTGTCCCTATGTTAAATCCATACGCGACCGCATTGTGCGCGACACGTTAGAGTTAAAACAATACGGCATTAACAGCATCGCCATCATGTCGAATGATCCTGTAGAACATGAAGAAGATTCCTTTGCCAACATGAAAATAGTGGCAAAACAATACGCTTATCCATTCCCTTATGTCTGGGATGAAACTCAACAAATTGCAAAAGATTATGACGCTGTGTGTACGCCGGATTTTTTTGGCTTTAACGCCAAGCTGGAATTGCAATATCGTGGTCGGCTAGATGCTTCGCGCAAGGAAGCTGTCACCCATGCGCCGCGCGATTTATTTGAGGCCATACGGCAAGTAGCGCAGACGGGTGCGGGGCCAACCGAGCAAATCGCCAGCATGGGGTGTTCTATTAAATGGAAGGCATGATTGATCGCCCGGATATGAGCGCCATGCTGAAAGCAGTGGTGGCCGCAGTCAGCTTGGTCGCGGCGGAAGAAATCATGCCGCGCCATATGAAGGTAGCACATCAATCATTAAAGGATGACGGCAGCCTGTGTACCGAGGCTGACCTTGCCACGCAAGAATCACTCACCCGAAAATTACAAGCCATACTCAACGTGCCGGTACTCGGCGAGGAAATGAGTGCGGATCGTCATCTGGCAATATGGGGCGATGGATTGCAGACGGTGTGGTGCATAGATCCGCTGGATGGGACTTCTAATTTTGTGCGTGGCCTGCCCTATTTTTCGGTTTCGGTTGCGCTGTTTCGCGCCGGAAAATGCGTACTCGGTGTGATATATGCCCCGGTCACCAATGAAATGTTTGCCGCCGAATACCAGCGCGGCGCATTCTTGAATGGCGTAAGGTTGCCTGAACGTACAGCGGCAGGGTCGTTGAAAGATGCACTAGCCGGAGTGGATTTGAAACGATTGGGTGGCAAACTAGCGGGAAATTTAGCCAGCCACCCACCTTATGCTTCGCAACGTAATTTTGGCGCAAGCACGTTGGATTGGTGTTATACCGCTGCCGGGCGATACGACGTGTATTTGCATGGCGGCCAAAAGTTGTGGGATTATGCCGCCGGTTGTTTGGTGCTGCTGGAGGCGGGTGGCCAAGTGTGCAGCCTGGAAGAAGATAATTTTGACGCAGCGAATGTTTGGTGTCGCTCGGTTATTGCATCGCTGAACGCCAAAGTATTTGATGAATGGAAAAGTTGCTTGCGTGCGCGCTTGTAATTGCCGCATTTAATTTTATTTCCCGATTGATTGTGCATTCATGTAGGGCGGGTCACACCCGCCATCACACGTTAGGCAACAGCAGATTGTGAAATTATAAGGAGTTTTATCTGTGCCAATCATTTCCATGTTTTACGGGATCATTATTCGCCTGTATCTCCTCGACAATAAACATCACCACCTGCCGCACATCCACGCAAAGTACGCCGAATTTGAGGCATCCATTGGCATTGGAGATGGTGAAGTTCTCTCTGGTGAGTTGCCCCGCAAGCAATTGAGGCTGGTGCAGGCATGGATCGAGCTTCACCGCGATGAACTGATGGCCGATTGGGATCTGGCGGCCAGTGGCGAGAACCCCTACAAAATCGATCCCCTGTGAGGTAATGCCATGTCTTGGGATGTCAAAACCGTTAAACCATTGCCGGACTATCGTATTTATGTCGAGATTGAGGATGGGCGGAAGGGGATTTTTGACCTAAAGCCCTATCTTGATTTTGGCGTATTCCGCGAGCTTCGAGATGTGCATTACTTCAATCAGGTTGGCATTCTGTTCGGGGCAGTCACTTGGCCACACGAACAGGACATTGCGCCGGAGACTCTGCTTGCCGAAATGGTTTCCCTTGATCCAAACCTCGCGCCTAACGAGTAAGGTTAGATTGTGATCGCGAAGCGAGCCACAATCTGAACCGTTTGTTGGACAAGCCCGGTGGTGCTGCTATGAAGCTACTTGCTATGGAAATATCTCTCTGACCGTCGCGGTGTCACCGGGGCATGTCGT
>JANONO010000143.1:0-4526 GCA_031420875.1 Gallionellaceae bacterium
GCCACGCTCTCGCCCTGCTTCTGTCCTGCCAGCCTTGCCAAGCGCGCCAAGGGGCGATCAGTCGCATCAGCGGGTAAAGATTTGTGGTGAGGGTTAAGCTGCAAATCTTCAATAATCTGCCGCGCCGCTTCGCGCCCAAACACCAATAAATCCAACAACGAATTGCAACCCAAACGGTTCGCGCCATGCACCGATACGCAAGCACATTCGCCCACTGCGTAGAAACCCTGCACCACTTCTTCCGGGCCCGTTTTATAGGGCGCAACCACTTGTCCGTGATAGTTGGTGGGGATGCCGCCCATCATGTAATGCGCGGTCGGCACCACTGGAATCGGCTCTCTGGCCGGATCAACGTGTGCGAATTTGAGTGAGATTTCTCGTATGCCAGGCAAGCGCTGGCGTATGACCGCTTCGCCGATGTGATCCAGCTTCAATAAAACATGGTCGCCATGCGCGCCGCAGCCACGCCCTTCTTTTATTTCGGTAGCCATCGCGCGCGACACGACATCGCGGCTGGCTAAATCCTTGGCGTTCGGCGCGTAGCGTTCCATAAAACGCTCGCCGTTTTTGTTGATGAGATAGCCACCCTCGCCGCGCACACCCTCGGAAATCAACACACCTGCGCCATGTACCCCGGTCGGATGAAACTGAAAAAACTCCATGTCGTCCAGCGGAATGCCAGCGCGCGCCGCCAGGCCCAGCCCATCGCCGGTGTTGATATAGGCATTGGTGCTGGCCTGGAAAATACGCGCTGCACCGCCGGTGGCAAACAGCGTGGCGCGCGCTTGCAAGATCATCACTTCACTGGTTTCGATTTCCATCGCCACCACGCCCAGCACATCGCCCTCTTCATCGCGGATTAAATCCAGCGCCATCCACTCCACAAAAAAATGCGTGTTGGCTTTGACATTCTGCTGATACAGCGTATGCAGCAAGGCATGACCGGTGCGGTCGGCAGCGGCACAAGCGCGCTCTACCGGGGTCTTGCCGTAGTTCTGCATGTGACCGCCAAATGGCCGCTGATAAATTTTGCCGTTGTCCAGGCGGTCGAATGGCATACCGAAATGTTCCAGTTCATACACCACTTCCGGTGCGGCGCGGCACATGAATTCAATGGCATCCTGATCGCCTAAATAATCCGAGCCTTTCACCGTGTCATACATATGCCAGTGCCAATTGTCTTCCTTGACATTCCCCAGCGATGCCGCAATGCCACCTTGCGCCGCCACAGTATGCGAACGGGTCGGAAAAACTTTGGACAGCACCGCCACTTTTAAACCAGCCTCGGACAAGGCCAGCGCCGCTCTCATACCTGAGCCACCAGCACCGACGATGACTACATCGAAAGTTCGTTTAGCAACCGCCATTACATCCCCCACAAAATTTGCACTGACCAAATGGTATAAAGCAGCAGCGCCACGATCACCGATACATGAATCGCCAAACGCACACTCGCCGCTTTAACGTAATCCATGACAATGTCGCGCACCCCTATCCAAGCGTGGTAATACAACGCCAATAGAAACAGCAAGGAAACCGAACGCATCACCTGATTCGAAAACAAGGCTGTCCATCCGTCATATCCCATATCCGGGTGCAATGCCACATAGCCCACCATGAACAGCGTGTAAACCACCATCAGCACCGCTGTGATGCGCTGCGCCAGCCAATCTTTCAGGCCGTAATGCGCGCCGGTGACTATGCGATCTACCATAGCCAATACCCCAATATGACAACCAAAATCAGGCTGATTACCAACACCAGACGACTGCTTGCGCGAGCTTGTGCCAAGCCTACGCAGAGATCTAGATCAATCGCCAGATAACGAATGCCGGAAAAAAAATGGTGTAAAAACGCCCACCCCAGTGCAAGCAAGATTATTTTAATAAATGGATTTTGCATGACCCCGATCAACTGGGTGTAAGTCTCGATGGAAAACAGGCTGTATTGCAGCATGAGTAAAAACAAGGGCAGTAGCAGAAACAACAGCAATCCACTCGCGCGATGAAGAATGGAAACCACACCCGGCAAGGGTAGTTTGATGAGATGTAAGGCGAGGTGTTTGGGACGACTTTTATTCATTTTTGTGGGTGTCGTACAAAAATTATGACCTAGAGTCGTGGCGTAGTATTACACGGTTTGCAGGTCAGCGGAATACTGTTATTCACTTAATAGGCTAAGCAAAAACTGCTCGTAATCCGAGTTATGCTGACTGCGGTCACATGTTTCAAAAAATCCCAGGGTATGTCCTTCACTCCGCCCTTCCAACCATTACCAACACCACCCCGGCCAGAATCACAGCCATGCCGATCAACTCGACCACGCCTAATTTCTCCCCAGCCAAGCCCACACCCAGCAACACCGCTACTGGCGGATTGACATAGGCATAGCTGGTCGCTAGCGCCGGGCGAACCGTGTGCAACAAATACTGGTAGGCACTGAAGGCAATCAACGAACCGAATATCACCAAATAAATCATTGCGGCCACCGCCTTGAATGTCGGAACACCGTCCATCTGCTCACCCAACGCAGTGCTAAACAGCATCAGCATAAATCCTCCGCCCAACATTTGCACCGCCGTGTTCATCATGCCATTAGGCAAAGGCAGACGCTGACTCCACACAGAACCGAATGCCCAACTGGCTGAGGCCAGCAACAATATGGCTGCGCCTGATGGACTGCTGCGTAGATTGCCTTCCAGGTTAAGCAACACAATTCCAGCAAAGCCAATCAAGACACCTATTAGCTCTCGGCGAGTTGGAAATTTTTTCCACAAGGCAGCAAACAGCAGCGTCCACAACGGCACCATAGCCACCACCAGCGCGGCAACACCCGACGCGACTGTCTGTTGGGCATAGGCCACGGCGCCGTTTCCACCCAGTAACAGCAAAGTGCCGATGGCAACACTGGCCGCCCATTGTTTTGGCAATGGTGTTGTCGCGCCGCGCCACCTGAGGAAAAAATAGAGTGCTCCACCCGCCACCAAGAAACGAATACCCGCCATCATAAATGGCGGGAAGCTATCTATCGCCCAGCGCATCGCCAAGTAAGTAGAGCCCCATATCAGGTACACCGCCAGCAAAGAAAGAGTTACCCGCCAGCGGGTGTTATCCATGACACAAAATGTTGTTCAATTTTTCGATCAATCGCGGATTAGCATAGGGCGGATCACACCCGCCATCTCACACAAAAATTACAATGGCGGGTGTGACCTGAGCTACGAATTATTTAATTTTTGCAGCAGCAATAGGATTGCTCATACCTGTGGATGCGCGCGCTCCGCCCCTGCATCGAGCTTGTTCAGCGCATTCAGATAAGCCTTGGCCGAGGCCACCACGATATCGGTGTCCGCGCCCTGCCCGTTGACAATGCGGCCACCTTTGGACAGGCGCACGGTCACCTCGCCTTGGGCATCGGTGCCGCTGGTGATGTTGTTAACTGAATACAATTGCAGCTCGGTGCCGCTCTGCACGATTTGCTCAATCGCCTGAAACGTCGCATCCACCGGCCCGCCACCCTGCATCTCGGCACTGTGCTCTTTGCCACCCACGCTCAAGACCACGTGCGCCTTAGGCAAGATGCCAGTTTCCGAATGTGCGCGCATGGATAGCAAACGATAATGCTCGCTGACCTGCGTCACCCCGCCTTCGCTGACCAATGCCTGTAAATCTTCGTCGAAAATTTCTTGCTTGCGGTCGGCCAAATCCTTGAAGCGGGCGAATGCGGCATTCACCGCCTCTTCGCTTTCCAGCACGATACCGAGTTCCTGTAAGCGTGTGCGAAAAGCGTTGCGGCCAGAGAGTTTGCCCAGCGTCAATTTATTGGTGCTCCAACCCACATCTTCGGCACGCATAATTTCGTAAGTCTCACGGTGCTTGAGCACACCATCTTGATGAATGCCGGATTCATGCGCGAAAGCATTGGCACCAACGATGGCTTTATTCGGCTGCACCGGATAACCAGTAATGCTGGAAACCAGTTTAGAAGTCGGCACGATCTGCGTGGTGTCTATGCGCGTATCGCAACTGAATACATCGCGCCGTGTCTTCACCGCCATCACGATTTCTTCCAGACTGGCGTTGCCCGCGCGTTCGCCCAAGCCGTTGATGGTGCATTCCACCTGACGCGCACCATTCATCACAGCAGACAGTGAATTCGCCACCGCCATGCCCAGATCGTTATGACAATGCGTGGACCAAATAACTTTGTCGCTATTCGGCACACGCGCAATCAACTGCTGCATACGCTCACCCCACAAGGCTGGGATGCTGTAGCCGACGGTGTCCGGCACATTCAGCGTCTTCGCCCCGGCCTTGATCGCCGCATCAAATACGCGCACCAAAAAATCTATTTCAGAACGCACTGCGTCCTCAGCGGAAAATTCCACATCATCGGTATATTCCAAGGCCAGCTTGATCGCTTTCACCGCCGCTTCCACCACTTGGTCGGGCTGCATACGCAACTTTTTTTCCATGTGTATGGGCGAGGTCGCGATGAAGGTATGGATACGCCCAGACTTGGCCGGC